>CAMZEN010000023.1 GCA_947305775.1 uncultured Verrucomicrobiota bacterium | reverse complement strand
TCATGCCTGAAATGGTATCACAATCTGCAAGGCCCGTCAATCAGCCACCCAGTTTCCAATATCTCATGGATGGCATTTGGCTTGAGAAGGTTGTCGTCGTCTAGGAATAAGAGGTAATTGCCCCTTGCAAGCTTTGCGCCATTATTTCGTGATACGGCTTGGAAAGAGTTCTTGTTGTTCTTGACATACAATACCCGCTCATCGTAGCTAAACCGCTCTTTGACAAGCTTGCCAGTGTCGTCTGGTGAGCAGTCATCGACGACAATGACTTCAAGTGATATCCCTTTCTGCGCAAGCACACTAGCCACGCAGTCGCAAACCATCTTCGCGCGATTGTATGTAGGGATGATGACCGAAACTTCAGGCGTGTTTTCCATTGCCGATAGTATACCAAACTTTTGTGCTCCCTTGCGCAATTGAGGCAGAAAATAGTATAATGCGTTCTGAATGAAGATGATGAAGCAGAAACTAATGCCAAAGGAGTAATGCAATGCCATACAAACCTACAGGACGGCCGAACGGTAGACCGCCTAAATTGCCGCCAAATGCAGGCGAACTGGTGCTGAAGGATCTAGAGTCTAGAATGGATCCTTCAACAAGACTTGTCAGTCCACAACTCTCGAAGATAGCTCGCCTGCTTAATGTCAGCCGTTCATCCATTAAGCGCGTTGTTAAAATGTTGCGTGATGACGGAGCACTGGAGCTGGTGTGCGTCAAAAAGACCCCTACGGCTATGATGAGTGACGTATACTATCGAATCAAATAATCCGTGCTGTAAAACAATTGCAGCGATACCGGACTATAACCCATACACTAGCGGCTCATAACCCATACGCTACCGGACTATAACCCATACGTTACCGGCTCATAATTCCTACCATAGCGGACAAAAAGCCATACCGCTTAGGACAGTCTACCGAGCCTGACTGCATCTTTCATGAGGGTTGTCTGCATTTTCCCTCTACGCGATGCGTGAGCCACGAAAGTTGACCAGTAAATGTTGGCAGACTCAACAAGTCGTCTTGCGCAACCGCGGCAGAAAATAGTATAATATTGGCAAATGGTTTCTGTTGAGAAATTTGTCGAAAGCCTGAAGTCGGCTGGCGTCGACTTCTTTGTTGGTGTTCCAGACTCGCTTTTTGCTTGTACGTTGCGGCAGAATTCAAGTATGGTCCTGAAGTACCATGTGACAACAGATTCTAACCAGTCCTGCAAGGGTGTCAAGAGGCCATGAGAGAGAAAAATGCCATTGTGCCAAACTTGCCGCCATCTGATCGGTGTTGTGGTTGTGCCGCTTGTTATGCCATTTGTCCGAAGAATGCAATTACTATGTGCCCAGATGCGGAAGGCTTTTTGCAACCGACTGTCAATCATAAGGCGTGTATAAACTGCGGTAAATGCGAGAATGTCTGCCCTGTTCTTAATCAAGGTTTGCCACGAACGCCTTTGGCCGTTTATGCGGCAAAGGCAAAGGATGATAATCTTCGTAGAATAAGTTCATCTGGCGGAGTGTTTTCGCTCTTGGCGCGTCAAGTTTTAGACAAGGGAGGTGCGGTCTACGGCGCGGCTTTTGAGCCGCCAACGCATAAGGTTGTACACAAGCGAGTTACTGATGAGGCGGGACTAGATGAGTTGCGTGGATCAAAATATGTGCAATCGGAGATAGGAGAAACATATATAAGCGTCAGAGAAGACCTTGAAAACGGAATGAGTGTTTTGTTTTCCGGGTGCCCGTGCCAGGTAGCAGGGCTGAGAAGATTTTTAGGCAAGGAGTATGATAATCTACTCTTAGTGGATGTAATATGTCATGCTGTTCCATCGCCTTTGGCATGGCAGAAGTATCTTTCTTGCCAAGAGAACAAAGAACACGCAAAAATTTCGCGAACTTTCTCTAGGCGCAATTGCGACTGGAGAAGCTTCGCTTTGTCTTTGGAATTTGTTAACCCTAGTGGCAAAGCATATTTGATTGATTCGGCGTCGGGTACTTATATACATGCCTTTGGGGCAGAGTTATTAAATCGGAAAACATGTCATAAGTGCTCATTTCGTAGCTTCAAGAGTGGATGTGATATTACTATTGGTGATTTTTGGGGTATAGAACGCATATATCCTGATATGAACGATAATAATGGTGTTTCTGCGGTTATTTGCAGTACAGAAAAGGGGAATAATGTATTTTTGCAGAATGCCAGGTTTGTTGAAGTGAGACAATCAACAATAAAGCAAGTGATGAGGCGTAATAAGTCAGTTTATTATGACTTTAGAATCAATCGCAAAAGGAATGATTTTTTTGATCAGATTAGAGAATGTAATTTTGATGAGATTGTCGAAACCTTATTAGATCCTCCATGGTGGTTTAAAATTTTAAAATGCATCAAGCGGTATATATTTTCAGTGATTAAGTGATTATGAAAATTGCGATATTAACCTTTCATCGTGCTGTTAATTGCGGTGCGGCGCTTCAGGCATGGGCGCTTAAAAAAGTAGTTGAGAGGATGGGAAATGTTGCTGAGTTCCCCGAATGCAATAATGTTGGAGAACTTAGCCGTTGGCCATTGGATTGGTGGGGCCCTCCCACGAATGGATTACCGTATTTTGTTTCAATATTTGCAAGGATTGCCTATAATCTGCTTTCTATCCCACATTATAGATTGAAAATACGTAGGTTCGCTAGGTTTAGGCGCAGATTTATACCTGAACGTAAGTGCGAGGCTAAAGACTTTATAAATTTTTATGACAAAGTCATTGTCGGTAGCGATCAAGTATGGCAAAAGAAACTTACCAAAGAAAATGCAGCTTTATTTTTTGCTGATAATATTCCTGCGGGGATTCAGAAAATTGCATATGCGGCTAGTTATGGTGACACAATGCTAGATGATGATTCGGTTAATAGAATTGTAAAAGTAGTAAATCAATTTGATAATGTTTCTGTTCGTGAAATGGTGATATTTAGGCAATTAAATGGGAAAACGAATAAGGATATTCCTATAGTGTTGGATCCAACATTATTATTATGTGCAACCGATTATTGTGAATTGATGAAAGGCTTTAAAGTGCCGCCACAACCGTACCTTTTTGCATATGTATTGAACTCATATGCTGATCAAATCAAAATGATAAAGGATGTTGCGCGACGACTAGGGCTAAAAGCGATTATTTTTTCAATGTATCAGAATTCTTTATTATGCGCCCCAACTGGATTGTCTTATAGTGTGTCGCCAGAAATGTTCGTTGGTTATATCGCTAATGCGAAATATATAATGACATCTTCTTTTCATGGGACAGCTTTATCGTTGATTTTCAAAAAACCATTTGTTACATGGAATGAGAATGGTGGGAGGATTGATCCTATGTCGCGTATAGGTTCGCTTCTTAGGTTGGTGGAGAGTGGTGATAGATCGATTCAGAATTCTAGTTCAATAGACGATATTATTGATTTAATTCGAAGACCGTTGGGCAGTTTAGAGAATGTTAATAAGGCCCGAATAGAATCAATAAACTGGTTGCAGTCTTGTTTTATCTAATCTTATGATCTACGACTGTTTTAGTTTTTATAACGAACTTGATCTTTTAGAGATTAGGTTGAATGTATTAAAAGATGTTGTGGACAAGTTTGTCCTTGCTGAGGCGACTCTGACGCACACTGGCATCCAAAAGCCGTTATATTTTTTAGAGAACAAGGCTCGCTTTGCTAAGTTTGAGGACAAGATAGTCCATATTGTAGTTGATGATTTCCCAACGCCCCCTGAAGGGTATACATTAAAGCAGGCCAGCTGGATGCGTGAGAATTGGCAACGAAATGCAATAGCTAGGGGGCTTGTTAATGCTAAAGCAGATGACATTATATTGATTTCCGATTTGGATGAGATCCCTTCGCCAGATGCGGTGAAACGTATTCCAAGTGGAGTTGATGTTGTTGGTTTTATCCAAATGTTCTTTAACTTTTACCTTAATTTCTGGAGTTATACGATTCCATATCTGAATATAGCAAAGGCAGTACGGTATGATGTGTTTTGTCGAGAAGACACATATGCAACGCTTGAACAGTGTGAGTATGTCGATCCGTTCGTGAATAAAGGGCCTACGGCATCAAAACTTCGTCGTTTGCATCCTACAATTTCGCTTAAAAATGGAGGATGGCATTTTTCGTACTTGGGCGATGAAACGCGTATTGTGAATAAGATTAATTCTATTGCGATTGAGTATGCAAATGAGCACACATCTTCACCGGCGTGGATTAAGGAACATATTCTAAGAGGTGACGATATTACTGAATGTGGGCATAAGTTTTTTGCAATACCTTTGGATACGCGATTCCCAGCGTACTTGTTGGACAATCGTGAAAAATATTCGGACTTTGTTTTGATCCCATACAATGGGTATTACAAAAGGACACGTTTGGCTCGTGTAAAGTACTGGACTATTGGTTGGGTAAGGAGAATTGGCGCAAAGCTTATACCGCGATATTTGAAACCATTCTTGTTTCGCATGTACTGTGTGTTGTCTAAGAACCCCATTAAAACATGACTACATGAATTATCATAAAAAAACTTTAAGGCTCAAATTTATTGGGCTTGATAAGCTAGCCAATCCCAATAATTGGCCTGTATATAGATTAATATCGCAAAAGTATGATGTATGCTTAAACAGAAAACCTGATTATGTGATTTTCTGCAATGACGAGCAATATGAATTCCAATACAATGACTGCATAAAGATATTGATTCAGGGCGAAAATCGCGTCTGTGATTTCAATGCCTATGATTATGCAGTAGGTTTTGACTATATGGTCTTTGGCGACAGATATTTGAGGAATCCATTGTTCGCTAGGCGGTCAGAGTTTGAGTTGCTAAAGAATCGAAAAGTTGAAAACATTGAGCAGTTGCTCAACCGCAAGTTTTGCAGCTTTGTTGTTTCAAATGTGCAATATGCCAATCCTATTCGCCGTAGTTTTTTCGAGCAACTGTCGAAATACAAGCATGTTGATTCTGGAGGGAAGGTTTTAAATAATATTGGTGGACCAGTTAAGGACAAGATAGAATTTTGCAGGGGTTACAAGTTTAATATAGCTTTTGAGAATAGTTCGTCTCTAGGGTATACAACCGAAAAGATCATGGATGCATATGTGGCGCAATCGGTGCCGATTTACTATGGCAACCCGACAGTGGAAACAGATTTTAGACCAGAAAGCATGATTCGGGTTACTGGAGATGATGATGTTGAACGTGCAATTGAGGAGGTCATAAAACTTGACAATGATGACGATGCTTACTTAAAGAAGGTTACGGAGCCATGTTTTGCTGTTGACGATCCTAACTTGTACGAACAACAATTGGAAGATTTCCTTTTGCGCATATTCGAGCAGCCAATAAGAAATGCAAGAAGGCGCAATAGATATGGATGTCAAGCAATGATGGCAGAGCATATGAAGATGGTATTAGGTGTGGATCAAACCATTCGCGATTGTTCATTGTTTGGGCTTGCATTGAAAGCCAGAGACTTCTTTGGTGGTTTGCATGGTAAACGAAAGACATGAGTTCGAATGTTTGATTGGAAGTATAAGAAAAGCATACAAACCCGATTGGTTCGTGCCTAAAATGAATAATTCCAATATTGAATTTTCAAAGCTTTGGTTTGTTTCTTTTGCAGATTCGCGACATGCGTATCAGCTTAAGCGAATTCATAGGCAGGCGTTGCGTTTCGGTTTTAGGGAAGATCATATTTTTACCTGCACAGAGGATGATTTGGATAAGGCGTTTCGCCTAAAAATGCGAGACATTCTTGTTATCGGTTCTCGTGGTTATGGGTATTGGTGTTGGAAGCCACAGATTATCTTGCAAGCTCTCGAGAAAATGCCGAAAGGGGATGTTTTGCTATACACAGATGCAGGATGTTATCTAAATAAAAAAGGCATGTCGCGTTTTTCGAAATATTTGGAAATGGCGCAAGAGCAAGGAATATTAGGGTTTCAAAGTAGATTTGGAAGGAACGATGTTGATGAAAATAGTATCCACAAATTGCTCGAAAAATATTGGACAAAAGGTGATGTTTTTGATTGGTTCGGCGTACGAGAAGATCGCCATATCACCCATACTGGGCAATATTGGGCGGGCATGATGTTAGTTAGCAAGCGGACGGAAAGCGTAGAATTCTTTAAGCGTTTTCGGCAGATATTTTTAGACAATTTAAATCTTGTGACAGATCAACCATCTGTTTCGCCAAATTTCCCAGGATTCATTGAAAATAGACATGATCAGTCTATATTTTCGTTGCTTTATAAGATAAACAATTATAAGTCGTTGTCTTCTGCTGAAGCTATGCCCCCTTGGACAAAGTATGACCCCGCGAATGAAGTACATGTCATTCTTGGAAGAGACTTTTTCAAGCACCCAGAGAACAGGCCAATTTATGCATTACGCAATCTTTCTACTGGATGGCGTGTTTATATTCCTCCTCGCATAAAACCATTTTTGTGGAGTGTCATAAATAAATTAAGGAAACTAATTAAAGTATGATCTACGACTGCTTTAGTTTTTTTAACGAACTTGATTTGCTTGAGATCAGGTTGAATATCTTGAAGGATGTTGTCGACAAATTCGTCATTGTCGAGGCGGGCGAGACGCATACGGGAAAGCCCAAGCCACTTTACTTTAAGGAGAATGAGGCGCGATTTGATGCGTTCAAGAATAGGATCATATATGTTTGCATAAAGAAGTTTCCTCCGGGACACGATGCATGGTGGAATGAGAATTATCAGAGAAACATGATTTTGGATGGATTGAAGGATGCTTCACCTGATGATATTATAATGATTTCTGATTTGGATGAGATCCCTCGTCCAGAGATAGTGCGTCAGGTTTCTAAAAAAGGTGGGGTGTGGCGGTTCAATCATATGTCGTATGGCTTCTACTTGAATTTCATTGATCTTCGCTGTCGCAACATGTGTGGAACCAAGTTGTTGTCTTATCATGATTTGCTTACTGGGTTTGACGGTGCGAAAACCAACTACAACGAGTTTCTGCCTGAAGACTTGAATCAGGGAACTACAGTCACCAAGATTAGGCGTCGCCGTTTTCCAGCAAGCAAGGGTGGTGAAAGGTTAGTTAGAAATGCAGGTTGGCACTTTACTTGCCTTGGGGGCGCAAAGGCACTATTGACTAAAATGCGCGCCGTAGCGCCCCATCATAATTTTGATCCAGATGATCCGTCTTTGACAGTTGAGAAGATTGAGACGCTGTTGGCTAAGGGACAAGGCCCGGCTCTTAAGATGAACTGCTTCGGTGTCCCATTGGACGCTACATTCCCAGTTTATCTGAGAGAGCACCAAGACAAGTACTCTAACTTGATATTTAAGATAACGCCCGAATATAAGCGACGAGTAAGATGGTCAAGGCGATTCAGGACGATCCAGGGGCGTTTGATTCAGTTTTGCGAGTGGGTGATTCCTAGTTGGCTTCATGGTTTTCTTCATGTTATTCGAATGAAACTGCTGACTTAATGGGAATGTTGCCAGAGGTCAGTTCGACTCTGGCGACATAAGATTTTTAGACAGCCGTAGTTGTTTCCGCTATCGCTTTCGCGAGGGCGTTGTTAAAATGGCAGTTGTCGTAATTGATCGGCGTTTCGGGGATTTCGTCGTCGAAGCCGCTCAAGACCAACGTCTGGCTGTTAGCGATGCGGTCCACCGCTTTGCCGCGAGGCTTGTACTGAGCCATTCCATGCGGTAGAAGGTAGATTACGCGGGCGTTGGGAATGGCGGCAATCCGTCGGGCGACTTCCTTTTCTCCGGGCGAGATGAAGCCGCCAATCAATATCGCGCCTGAGGCCGCGAGGTCTGCAAAATGGTTTATGGTGTGCTCCGTCTCCTCCTGCGGTCGGCGACGGTGTACGACGACAGGAACCAGACTTGGGTAGTCGAGCAGCGCGAGATCGCCGATGGCTGTCCAATGCCGATTTTGTGGAAGGCGCGCGTGGGTGACGTCGCGAATTTTCTGAAATAGAGCACGGTTTTCATCGCGAAGCTGCTTGCGACGGGGGTTGTCTTTCGTGTAGAGGCGAAATGAATGGAACATGTCGGCATCGAGCGAAACGAGGTCGAAGAAGCCTTGGCTCCAGACTTGAAAGGCCGGATCGCCCATCAGCTTGCGGATTGCTTGGCGTGTTCTGCCCTTGAAGTTGCCTATGTAGTAGCCGATTGGCTTGGGCAAGGGAGCAGTCGCGATAATGGTTCCATGGAAATGGTCGGGCATTATCGCAAATTCTTGTTGTTCGAGAAGCGGTTGCTCTCTGTGAAGCTTGAGCCATTCGTCGCGAACGATCTCGCCGAGCCGGGTAAGATGGGTTTTGTAGTCTGCGATTACCGAAAAGAGGTTGCGGCGCGGGTGGGTAGTGGCGGTTATGAAATAAAAGCCGCGGCCGGCGTAGTCATGCTCTTTGAGGCGATGGTTCATTTCGAGCCCCCTGCAGGCGGGGGCTCGCTACCTACCGTAGCAGTTGCAGGCTGGGGCTCGCTATCTACCGTAGTAGTTGCAATTGCAGGAAGGCTGGTTGATAGGGAGGCGCCGCCTGCGGGCGTCTCCTTTGCCCCTAGGTCGAAGCGGTTTTGGATGCGAACCAGAAGGGTGGTCGGAACTATTCTGAATATTAGCCCCTTAACTCCTTCGATAAGGCGAATCTTGAGAGGCGGTAGGGTCCTGGTTATGCCAGTAAGGTCGATGTCGTTTTCGCGGCATACGGCTAGGCCAAACGTTTCCCAATAGCCTTTGTGGACGGCGTCCACAAAAGGGAACTCCTTGGTCGGCGTGACCAGAAGGGGGCGCTTTTCGTCGCCGACCATGAAGGAGCCGTAGCGTTCAAATTCCCATGCGCTTTTGTTGCGGTGTGCAAGGCCAAGGAGGAATTCCCTGTTCCAAATGCTGGCCTGACATGTCACGCAATATGCGACGTTCTTCGGCATCTCAAATAGATCGGAGCCTTCCCATGCTTTGTGGCTGGGCGGCAGAGGATTGAGCCTAAGGCTTGCCGCGTCGAATCGCCTCGCTTCGTCGAGCCGCCGTAAAAATGCTGCCGTGTCGACAGGCGCATTCAGGAAATAGTCGTTCATCAACATCAGAACATATGGCGACTCGATCTTCTCCAACGCCTCGGCAAGCATTTCGCACCATGTCTTTCCGCCGCCTGTCAGGACTGCGCGATCAAACCCCTCCGAAGAGAGCGTTTCGGAAAGCAGAACGGTTTCAAACGGGCAGTCCGGCCAGAATTTGCGCCAAAGTGAAGCAAACGGCTTTTCCACATCGTGGTACTTGTCGCATGAACAGACGAGAACTGTGCAATCGCTGTTTTTCATTTTGGGCATTTCCATACCATTAGAGCGAGTCGCATTACGCCAATCCCTGTCAGCCACCAGAGCATTGCGGTGAGGGTTGTTACGTTGTGGACAGCGAGGAAGTTTGTTAAGCAAGTCGGCAGCCACGACACGAAGTATCCGTAGCCTGTGATGCAAAGCAGCAGCGCGGCGTTCAGGAGATTCAGCGGAATCATCCACTTCATGTAGCCGAATCTCTCCGCTGATATCGCGGCAGTCGTGTAAAGTCCAGTCACGCAGCTGAGAGCGGTTACGCCTATCTGCCAGGGGATCGCCCACCAATATGCGGCGTATTGCTCCCCATGGGGCAGAAACTCCAAAATCGGTTTGCCGATGAAAAAGAACGGCAGTGCTACCAAAGCGCAGAAGGCGAGTGTTGCGGCAGATGCCTTTAGCAATAGCGGGCGCATGGACTTCCCTTTTGCCGCCAGCTCGGCAGTGAAGGGGAATAGGGTAAAGACGAGAGTGGCGTTCAGGAAGCTCGCTATCTCTGAAAAGCGAGTCGCCATGTAGTAGCCTGCCGAGTCGATGTCTGGCAGGCGCTGGCGCAAAACAGTCATCTCAACTAGGCTTGAGACTCCTCCGGCTACAGACATTGCGGCGAAGATGAAGAAGAGCCGCGCAAATCGGCGCATGACTTCACGGTTCCAGTAGGGCTCCGCCTTTACCGCAAGCTCATGCCTCAGGCAGAATATGGAGGCGACTATGTTGAACGCAGGGGTGGACGCCTGCCCAACGAAGTAGCCCGAAAGCGCGCGGAAAGGCATCGCCACCAGCATTGTAATGAGTCTGATCGGCGCACTCAAGAGGTTGATGACAGAATAGCTCCTGAACTTCTTGAGCGACTGGATGGCGTTGGAGTAGATGGGCGCGATCGTTCCAAGGAAGGACGCCGCAAGTATCAATATACCGAGCGAGCCTTTGGCGATTCTTATGCGGTCGAGGAAATGCGGCAGCATGAAATGCGATACTACGATCGCCAGGAACAGGAAAACCGCCGCGGCGATGAATACGCCGCGCATGAGGGTCTTGAGCTTGCCGAATTCCCGCGAGACGGTGAGGCGTGTGAATTCGTTTCGGAATGTATTGGCGAAGACCGCAGCGGGAAGCGCCAGGAAGTTCGCGAAGTTGGCAAGCGGCATCACCGCGCCTAGTTCGGCAGGGTCTACGTATTTCGGGACAAGCCACAACCCTACGAAGGCGTTCAGGAAGTCGGCCGCGCGGCAGGCAAGGAAGAGCATCAGCGAATACCACCAAAAGTCGCCGATTTTGTCATGCAGTTGCTGAAGCTTCCGTCTCATTGCGGATATTTTACCATATTTCGCTGGACAGCACCTAGTGCGCTTGAACGAGAAGGGAAGATTATGATATACTACCCACAACATTCATGGGGTTGTAGCTCAACTGGACAGAGCGACGGTTTCCTAAACCGTAGGTTCCGGGTTCGATTCCCGGCAGCCCCACCAGACTGAATAGGCTGGCGAGGTCAAGGAGATATTTGGCATGGGTCTATTAAGCCTTACATTTTTCTGCATAGTCTTAATCTGGTTTTTCTATGGCGAGTCAATAATGCGCTCTGATGGTAAGGCGCAGCAGCCGCATGGCAAGTATATCCCGGACGTGTTGCTTGTTTCGCTTGGCAAGATGCTTGCTTTGATGTCAAAGGCCGATGGAAGGATAAGCAAGCGTGAGGTGGAGACGGCTAGTCGCTGCCTGCGGTCACTGGGTCTGAAAGAGCACGAATATCAGAAATGCGTTGCGGCGTTCAACAGCATTCACCAATCCTCTAAAGACTTGTTCACCAAGTGCGCGCGTGATTATGCGGCGATTGTCAGATCAGATGCGTGCATCCTTCTTTATGAAATGCTTTGGAAGGTTGCATCTGTGGATGGTGCGCTGGATGCCAGCGAGGATGAATTGTTACGCATTGCGATCCACCCTCTTGGGATCGACCCTTCCTATTACCACTATTTCAAGCGGATGTATTTTGTCGCGGGCCGCACGGCCGGCAGTGCCGGGAATGGCCATGACTCGAAGTTAAAGGAGGCCTATGCAAAGCTCGGATGCTCTCCGTCCGACTCGGATGAGGCCGTAAAGACGGCGTACCGCAAGCTTGCGATGCGCTACCATCCCGACAGGCTCAAGGCCGACGGAGTCCCCGACAGCATGATCGAGATGGCGACCCGCTCAATGTCCGAAATCAATGCTGCCTGGGATTTGGTGAAGAAGGAAAGAAAGTACAACGGGTAGGTTGGAATTTATGGTATACTAACACCAGTTCTACAACCACAAAGCAAACGCGAAAGGAGGCATGAAGATGAATGACTTTAACTATTGGTCGCCCACCTACTTCGCCTTCGGAAAAGGCAAGGAGTCGCTTGTCGGTGAACTTGTGCGGCGGTTTGGCGGCCATAAGGTCCTGCTCCATTTTGGTGGAGGTAGCGCCGTAAGGAGCGGTCTCATAGGTCGCGTAAAGGCTTCGCTCTCGGATGCAGGTGTCTCTTTTGTGGAACTTGGCGGCGTAAAACCCAACCCGCGCAGTTCGCTCGTCGAAGAGGGCATACGGCTTGCGATTGCAGAGGGCGTTGATTTTCTGCTTGCGGTCGGCGGCGGGAGTGTGATAGATTCGGCCAAAGGAATTGCTATCGGTGCCGCGAATGGCGGCGAATGGCGCAAGTATTATGTCGGACGAGAGGTCAAGGTGAGGCCGACAATCCCCGCGGCGCTACCGGTTGGCGTTGTGCTGACGATAGCGGCTGCGGGAAGCGAGGCTTCGACGAACAGCGTCGTAAATCTTGAGCCGGAGAACCTAAAACGCGGCGCCGGCGGCGACATATTGCGTCCGAAGTTCGCAGTGATGAACCCGGAACTAACGATGGGCCTGCCCGACTATCAGACGGCGTGCGGAATCACGGACATGTTCGCGCATGTTTGCGAGCGGTACTTCTCTCCGACAAAGGAGGTCGCCCTCACCGACAATCTCTGCGAGGCCTTGATGCGCACGATCGTTGAGGAAGGCGCGAAAGTGATGGCGAATCCGCGGGACTACCAGGCGCGTGCGAACATAATGTGGGCCGGCACCCTTGCGCACAACGACATATGCGGTGTGGGCCGCGTGCAGGATTGGTCTAGCCACGGCATCGAGCACGAGCTTTCGGCGCTCTACGATTGCGCACACGGCGCCGGGCTTGCCGTCGTAATGCCGGCATGGATGACGTTCGTGCACGATGCGGACGACGCAAGGTTCGCCCGATTCGCGCGAAATGTGTTCGGCGTTGGCTTTGGCGAAAGCGACGGCAAGGCGGCTCTAGACGGGATCGCGGCGTTTCGCGCCTGGCTGAAGTCGCTTGGCATGCCGCTTACATTCTCGGAGCTGGGTGCGCGAGAGGAGGATATACCGCTCCTCGTAAAGACGCTTAACCTGAACGGCAACATGCTTGGCGCGTTCAAGCCGCTCTCCGAAGACGATGTCGCGGCGATATATCGCCTTTGCGTTTGATTTAAAGAGACAAAAATATCAGGAGATAAACAAATGTGGAACTTCAATAAACCGTGCAGAAATAGACAGCGCTTCTCGAAAGTGCGAAAGGGCGCGGCCGCAGGACGCGGCGCTCCATTGGCGAGTATGGCGCTCGCCGCTTCGTTTGTTTCTATTTGTGCCTATGCGCAGTTGCCGCAAGGCACGAACGACTGGTCGCGCATATATTTGGGGTCCAATCCTAGCGTGAGCGGCGACGGCAAGTCGTTCGCCTTTGAATGGAACGATCACCTTTGGATCGCGTCCACCAAAGGCGGATACGCTCGCCGGTTGGGTTCCTCTGCTTCTTCCGACTCATGGCCTGTGATTAGCCCTGACGGGCGCAAGATTGCGTTCGCGAGCGATCGTGACGGCGGCATCAAAGTGTTTGAATTCGATCTCCCAAGCGATTCCGTCCGTCAGATCTCCTTCCATTCCGAGGCGACGTATCCGATTTCGTGGTGTCCTGACATGTCTCACCTGCTATGTCAGGTGTATCGCGATTCTTCAGGCGTAAAGACATGCGGGCGCATAGCCATCATCAACACGGACAAGCGCGAGCGCGAAGTAATACCGTTTGACGTGCAGGCTACCGATCCCGTGATGAGCCCGGACGGCAAGACCATACTCTTCACGCGCCGAGGGGATGAACTCTACCGCAAGCGGCCTCGCTCTATCGGTCCGGCGGCTGGTCAGATATGGATGTATTCCCTTGAAGACGGCAAATTCACGCCGCTTGTGCGTCACGATTACGATTGCCGCAATCCCGTATGGCGTCCGGATGGTCAGGGCTTCTACTATCTTGATGCGACGGGAGGTTCCCGCAACTTGTGGTACCGTAGTCTTGACGGCAACGAGGTTGTGCAGCTGACGCACTTCAAGGGCGATCATGTGTTTCATCCGTCGCTTTCCGCAGACGGCAAGACGATGGTTTTCCGCCAGGAATTCGATTTTTGGCGATTCGATCCGACCAATCCGCAACAGGCGCCAGAACGGATATTCCTCAAACCTGAAACCGGTTATGTTGCGCGCGGCGCATCAAAGCGGCGCTGCTACGAGTCATGCTGGAACAATGACACGAGTGGCGATGTGTCGTTTTGCGACAACGGCACCCAGGTCGCGTTCACGACCGGCGGCGATCTTTATGTCATGGATACCGTAATCCGCGAGCCGACCCTTGTTTACGGCGACACGCGCACCCATGAGCGCGAATGCGTGTTTTCGCCAGATGGCCGCGCCCTGTACTTCACTAGCGACAGGGGCGATATCGTCCGCATCATGAAGGCCGAGCCGGAAGATCCTATGAAGCCATGGTGGGAGAATTCGTCGTTCAAGATCAGCGAGATAATGGTTGACAGTGCGCAACGCGTGTCGTTCTCTATTTCGCCGGATGGCTCGAAACTCGCTTGGCAGGACCCGTGCGGAATATTCACTTTCGCCGATACAAACGGAACCGTGATAACGCGAGGCCCCAATGCCACATCGGGCGGTGCGTACTACTGGAGCCCTGACGGAAGGTGGGTGGTGGCGCAACTTGCAGACGAATTCGCCAACTGCGACGTTTGGATCGTATCCACAGACGGCAGCCGCGAACCATACAACCTGTCGAGGAACTTCAAGTACGACGGCGAGCCCTGCTGGAGCCCTGACGGAAAGATAATAGCCTTCGTCTCCGAGCTTCCGGAATTTGGCGACGGCAAGTATCTGCGCTACGTCTATCTTGACCGCGAAACGGAAGAGCTTGAGGCGTACACATATGAGTTGGACAAAGCCAGGAACATCATATGCGAAAACTCGCGTGATCCTTCCGGGGGCCCGTCACGTTACGCCGCGCTGGAGATTCCTGCTGTCGAAAACGCAAACCCTGGCGTAATCTCAATCGACTTTGTGAATCTTGTGGATCGTGTCAGAACGGTCAAGGTCCATGCGACGATGCCGTTCTTCCGCTGGGACTCCCGCACTCTAGCATTCGCCTCGTCCCCGAAAACCACGGCCATAATACACATTCCGGACAATTTACAGAGCGAAACCAAGTTCGAATGCGCAGGTGTGCCGCGGGATTGGGTGCAGAAAGGCGATCGTGTGCTGTGGGTTGTGGACCACCTGCCTGCGATCGACGCATATAAGCTTACGTTCACGGTCTATCAGGATACAAACTACGAGGACTACCAGGAACTTGGCTTCCGTACGGCTTGGGCCAGGATACGCGACCTCTACTACGATCCGGACACCCATGGAGCAGACTGGAAGGCGATAGGCGAACGCTTCCTCGATCCTGCGCGGCACGCTACCAGCTATTCGGTGTTCATCCGTGTGATGAACATGGTGTTGGGTGAGCTCGACTCTTCGCATCTCGGCTTCTACTCCAACGAAAACTCAATCAAGGAATGGTCTCGCAAGACTCCCAGTGGCGGTTGGACCATGACCACCGCCCACCTCGGAATGAGATTTGAGAACCACACTGCGCAGGACGGATGGGTTGTGCGCGACGTAATACCCGGCGGACCGGCGGAC
This sequence comes from uncultured Verrucomicrobiota bacterium, assembly GCA_947305775.1. GTDB lineage: Bacteria > Verrucomicrobiota > Kiritimatiellia > RFP12 > UBA1067 > UBA1067. The sequence goes on along the minus strand of CAMZEN010000023.1, from coordinate 24,907 downwards.
CGCAGTGGATTCAGGATAAACAAAGGCGATCTTGTCGTCGCTGTCGACGGACAGCCTGTCGGCGGCGATATGGACCCAACAATTGTGCTAAACGGCCCTCCGAACCGCAAGGTGCGCGTCACATTCAGGCGAATCGACGGCGGCACCGAGACGATAGTGATCCCATCCTGCTCGTTCTATGAGGCAAAGCTCAAGATCGGAGATGAGGAAATTAATGCGAAGCGCCGTTATGTGCACGAGAAGTCGAATGCGGCTTTCGGTTACCTCAACATTGACGCAATGGACTACAAGAGCCTGTGGCGCTTCCAGCACGAGGTGTTTTCCGAAGGCTATAAGCGCGATGGTCTTATAATAGACGTGCGCAACAACTATGGCGGCTTTACTGCCGACCAGATGCTGCAGATACTGCTTGGCGGCGACCATTCCCGCGCATTCACCCGCACGTGCGGCCTCGGCTATCTGTTCGGCTATTGGGGGCGGCCAGTGTGGTCCAAGCCTATTGTGGTGCTCTGCAACGAAGCTACCGGTTCGAACGGCGAGATATTCTCGCACGCCATCAAGACGTTGAAGCGCGGCAAGCTTGTGGGTCGCGAGACTGGCGGCGGCGTAATCGCAACCAACGATTCCTCGCTGCTTGACCTTGGCTCGTTCCGCGATGCGCGTTACGGGTGGTTCGTGCTGGACGGCACCGACATGGAGCACCATGGTGCGAAGCCTGATTTCGAGGTGGACGACGAGCCTGCAGACTTGAACGTCGGCATCGACAGGCAGCTGGACAAGGCCATCGAGGTCCTTGGTGATGAAGTCGAAGCCTGGCGTGCCGCCAATCCGCCGATCGAGTTGAAGTTCGCCAGATAGTCAGCCATATGAATTCTTCAAAGATAATAGACGGTAAACAGCTTGCGGCCAATTTGCGCAAAGAGATTGCCGACGGAGTTTCTCGCCTGAAGGCCGATAAGGGCGTTACGCCTGGATTGGCCGTAATCCTTGTGGGCGAGAACCCTGCAAGCGTCAGCTATGTCACCGCAAAGGAGAAGGCTTGTGCCGAGTCTGGGATGCTTTCGCGCGAGATTAGGCTGCCGGCGGAGATTTCCGAGGCTGAGCTTGTCGCGATCGTAAAGAAGCTTAACGACGATACTGTAATCCATGGCATACTCGTTCAGCTGCCTTTGCCAAAGCACATCTCAGAGAAGGCTGTGATAAACGCGATCGCGCCGGAGAAGGACGTTGATGGCTTTACGCCTGTCAACGTAGGACGCATGATGATCGGTGAGGAATGCTTCCTTCCGTGCACGCCTCACGGCATCATCAAGCTCATCGAGTTCTCTGGTATGGATATTCGCGGCAAGCATGCCGTTGTGATCGGGCGCAGCAATATTGTCGGCAAGCCGGTCGCTGCGCTTCTTGCCAGGCGCGAGACGAACGCCACCGTTACGTTGTGCCATACAGGTACGCCCGATGTTTCGCACTTTACCAAGGATGCTGACATTGTTGTCGTCGCCGCTGGACATCCGAACACGCTTACGGGCGACATGCTCAAGCCCGGTGCCGTGGTGATTGACGTCGGCGTAAACCGAATTCCCGATGCAACCCGTCCAAAGGGCTTCAGGCTTGTCGGGGATGCTGACTTCGAGAGTTGCGAGAAAGTGGCCGGTGCGATAACGCCAGTTCCTGGCGGTGTCGGGCCGATGACCATAACCATGCTTCTTTGGAACACCCTCGAATCGGCGAGGCGGGTCGCCAATGGCTGAGATTCAGCGACTCGACAAGCTGCTGCTCGGCCGTCACCCCGATTTTTCGCGTTCGCGCATAGAGGGCCTGATAAAGGCCGGTTTCGTGACGGTGAACGGAGCCGTCGCCGAAAAGGCCGGCATGAAGGTCTCCGACGACGATGAAATAGAGGTGGAGATTCCTCCACCGGTTCCGGCGATTCCTCAGCCTGAGGATATCCCTCTCGATGTGATATTTGAAGACGACGACATACTTGTTCTCAACAAGGCCCCGGGCATGGTTGTGCATCCTGCGCCCGGTCACTTCACTGGGACGCTGGTGAATGCGCTTCTTTTCCACTGTTCGGACCTGGCAGGCATTGGTGGCGTTGCGCGCCCTGGTATCGTTCATCGCCTTGACCAGTACACGTCAGGCACTATGGTGATCGCAAAGTCCCAGAAGGCCATGGAATCCCTCGTCAAGGCCTTTGCGTCGCACACGTCGGTGGAAAAGACGTATCTCGCCGTCTGCCGCGGCCGTCCGCGGCTCGATTCCGGGCGGATAGAAAATCTAATCGGTCGACACCCGGTCGATCGCAAGCGCATGGCGATACTTGAGAAGGACGGCAAGCGTGCGGTGACCAATTGGCGTGTCGTAAAGTACGTTGACGGCTTGAGCGTGATTGAGTGCCGCATTGAAACGGGTCGCACCCATCAGATAAGGGTTCATATGGCGAGCCTGGGCTGTCCGGTGATCGGCGACGCCGTCTACGGCAAGCCTGCGCTTGACAGGCGCCTTTCGCCGCCACCGCCGCGACAGATGTTGCACGCCTGGAAGCTTAAGCTTTGGCATCCGCTAGAAGGCCGGCAGATGGAGTTTGTTTCCCCAATTCCGGAAGATATGAAGGTGTATATATGATCGATCACATAATAAGGGTGAAGGATCCATGCAAGCCGCTTGAGTTCGACCTGTCGCGTCCGCTTGAGATAGAGGTAGGTTGCGGCAAAGGCAAGTTCCTTACTGCAAGGGCTGCGGAGAATCCCGACTGCGACTTTCTGGGCATTGAGCGCATGCTTGAGCGCGTGAGACTTTTCGACGGCAAGTGCCGGCGAGGCAACATAGACAATGCGCGCGTGCTGAGGCTTGAGGCTCTCTACACGTTCCACTACCTTCTGCCGGCGCACCATGCCCGGACGGTTTACGTATTCTTCCCGGACCCTTGGCCTAAGAAGAAGCACCATTCGCACCGCCTGTTCGGTCCGCTGTTCCTGAATGCGCTTTGGAAGCGGCTTGAGATCGGCGGACGTCTTGAGTTTGCGACGGACCATGCGGAATACTTCGCGACCGTCTGCGAGTGCTTTGCGTCCGATCCCAGGTTTGAGAGGGTGGACGCCATGCCGCGTCCAAAGGAGGTGTGGACCGAGTTCGAGGCGATGTTCCGCGAACAGGGCCTGCCCATATATTCCGCAGCTTGGCGTTCGCTGCCTTCGGACGATTCGCCTCTTGCCCCGCTCACGATACCGCCTGAGGCCGAGCCTCGCGAGGGAATCGCCCGCAGATATCTATAGAGGAAAGGGAACACGATGAAAGAATGTCTCGGCTTTTTCTCGTTCTGGCTCGGCGCATGCATTGCATCGTTCTTGAACGTGGTAATATGGCGCATTCCAAGAGGTGAGTCGATAGTCAGTCCTCCGTCGCACTGCCCCAAGTGCAATGCACATATACGGTGGTGGCAGAACATTCCCATAGTAAGCTGGCTCATGCTGCGCGGCAGATGCGCAAACTGCCGATCTCCAATCTCGCCGCGATACATATTGGTGGAGGCGATCGGAGGAGTTTTATTCCTTGCTGTGTTCCTTCGCTTCGGTCTCTACAATCCGCTTGCCTGGTCAATTATGCGGATAGTGGTGATATGGATATGGATTTCGTTGATGATAGTCGGCTCTTTCATAGATTACGACCTGCAGCTACTGCCCGATTTCGTAACCGTTGGCGGAATGATACTGGGTGTCGGCGTAGGGGTGATCAACACGGTGCTCTACCCGACATATGAAGGTATGTCAATGCTGGAGCGTTATATGCCGTTGATAATGTCCATCGGCGGCCTCGCGTTTGGCTTTGGGCTGCTTTGGCTTGTCCGCTGGCTTGGAACGAAAGCATTCAGGCGTGAAGCGATGGGCATGGGAGATGTGTTCCTCATGGGCGCGGTCGGCGCGATATTCGGTCCGGTTGCAGTCCTGGCGACACTGATATTGTCCTCCTTGTTCGGTTCGCTGGTCGGTTTCGGAATGATTCTCGCCGCAAAGGCGAAGCTCGGTCGATTCACCGCGATTCCGTATGGCCCATACATATGCCTTGGTTGTCTCGGGTGGATTTTCTATGGTCCTGAACTTTTAGCCTGGTACATGGGGCTCTTCAAATGAACAAGCTCTTCGTGATAGACCTTATGCCTTTCCTGTACAGGGGGCACTTTGTGTTCTTGCGCAACCCGCGCATGACTGCAAGCGGAATAAACACATCGGCCCTGCTGGGACTGGCCAATGGGCTTATGTCCATACTCAAGACGGAGCATCCTACCCATGCCGTGCTTGCGATGGATCCGGGCGGCCCAACATTTCGCCATGAGGCGTATCCACCCTACAAGGCACAACGTGAGAAGATGCCGGAGGACCTTGCGGCATCAATACCATACGCATTTGAGCTTGCCGAGGCGTTGAAGATACCCGTTGTGCGCGTCGATGGCTTCGAGGCGGACGATGTGATGGGCACGATCGCAGATAAGGGCGCTGCTGCTGGATTTGACGTATACCTTGCGACACCCGACAAGGATGCCGCCCAGCTGGTCAAGCCGGGAATCAGCTTGTACCGTCCAGCGCGCTCCGGCGATGAGGCGGAGGTCTACGACGTCGCGAAAGTCTGCGAACACTGGCACCTTAGGGATCCGCGGCAGATGATCGACTATCTTGCCTTGGCTGGAGATGCTTCGGACAACATACCTGGAATTCGCGGCGTCGGCGAGAAGACGGCGGCGGATTTGCTGTCCCGCTTCGGAGATGTGGAGGGCATCATAGCAAACGCCCAGAAGCTGAAAGGCAAGCTTGCCGAGAAGGTTGCGCTGGGCGCCGATGATGCACGAATGTCGAAGTTCTTGACGACCATTCGCACGGATGTCCCCATTGAACCGAACTGGGACGAGTATCGGCTTGATGGCGTAGATCGCGAGAAGCTCGCCGCCGTCTGCGCAAAGTTTGAGCTTAACCGTCTTGCTAAAGCCCTCTTGAGCGATGGAGCCCAAGATGTCGTAGATGAAGCAGCTGTGTCGGCAGGTGCAAAGGTCAAGACTCTTGCCGAATTTCCGCACGAGTACAAGCTAGTGTCGGATGAAGCCGGTGCAAAGGCGCTTCTTGCCGAGTTAATGAAGGCCGACCGGATAGCGTTTGACACCGAGACAGCGGCAGTGGAAGGGCACTCGTCGACCGAGGCGCACCACTGCAAGCTTGTCGGTTTTTCATTCGCCACTGCTCCAGGCAAGGCATGGTATGTTACAGCCGACCAGGTGGACGTTTTCCGTCCGCTCTTCGCCGACCCATCCAAAGTCTTTGTCGGGCATAACGTGAAGTTCGACAGGTCTGTTCTCCACCGCTATGGAATTGGCTTTGCGTCCGTCCCCCGCGACACCATGCTTGCGCACTACTGTCTGGACGCGGCGGCACGTCATGGGATGGACGCTATTTCGGAACAGTATCTGGGATACAGGCCTATACCCATAGAGGCGCTTATAGGTGAGCGTGTGCGCGGCAAAGAACAGCTTTCTATGGCTGCGCTCAAGCCAGAGGAGATTCTTGACTATGCTGCCGAGGACGCTGATGTGACGTTGCGGCTGGACGACGTTTTGCGTCCGATGGTGGCCGAGGCCGGCGCAATGGCCTCGCTTGCAGATGTAGAGGAACCGTTGGTGAAGATTCTCACCGACATGGAGCGCGAGGGTGTGAGGATCGACGTCGCCGCACTCAAGGAATATGGCAAGGAGCTGGACCGAGAAATACTGGGATTGCTGCAGGGGATACTGCAGTATGCCGACCCGGGCCTCAATGTCGATAGTCCCAAGCAGCTTGGCGAGCTCCTTTTCGGCAAGCTTGGTTTGAATTCCGGAGCCTCAAAGAAGACATCGACAGGCAACTGGTCGACTGACGAGAAGACGTTGTCCAAGCTGATCGACGCCCATCCGATAATCGGCAAGATACTTGAATATCGGGCGTGCACCAAGCTTAAGTCGACGTATGTGGACAAGCTTCCGACGCTCATAGACGAGAACGGAAGGGTGCACACGACTTATTCGCAGGCGTTTACCGAGACGGGCCGTCTGAGTTCTTCCGACCCGAACCTTCAGAACATACCCATCCGCACCGAGCGCGGCAGGATGATCCGCAAGGCCTTCGTTGCGCGCGACGAGAACCACGTGATCGTATCCGCCGACTACTCGCAGATAGAGCTTAGGCTCATGGCCGCATTCTCGAAGGATGCCGCGATGCTTGAGGCGTTCAGGAACGGAGAGGACATTCACCGCGACACGGCAAGCCGCGTATACGATGTGATGCCGGCGTTTGTCACGCCTGAGATGAGGGCAAAGTGCAAGATGGTGAACTTCGGCATAATATACGGAATCTCGGCCTTTGGGCTTTCGCAGAGGCTGGGCGTGCCGCGGCGCGAAGCGGCGGACCTTATCGAGACATACTTCAGACTCTACCCGAAGGTTCGGGAGTATATGGACTCCGCCATAGCAAAGGCCCGCGAAACAGGCTACGCAACGACGGTCCTGGGGCGCCGACGCACTTTAAGGGACATCAATTCACGAAACGCCACGGCGCGTCAATCCGCCGAGCGAGACGCGATCAATACACCGATTCAGGGCTCTGCTGCTGATCTGATCAAGGTTGCCATGGTAAAGGTCGACCGTGCCCTCAAAGCGGAGCGCCTTCGCACTAAGATGGTCCTGCAGATACATGATGAGCTTGTGTTCGATACGCCGTTGGACGAAGTGGAGCGGGTGAAGGATATAGTCCGCCGTGAGATGACTACAGCGCTTGACTTCGGGGTTCCCCTGGATGTGGGCATCGGTGTCGGACCCGACTGGCTTTCAGCCCATTGACATACTAGAGCGTCGCCTAGTCGCGCGAGAATTTACGGTTGAGCTCGCGCGTTGAGGTGAATATCATAACTGGCTTCCCGCGCGGGCATACATATGGCATGCGGCAGGAGGCGAGCTCCTCTACGAGCTTCACAGCTCCTTCCTCGGTGAGCGAAAGGGACATTCCGGCAAAGGACTTCGCTACGGATCGAGCTATGATATCTTCGCGCCAGCGTCCGCCAGAGCGGTGCCCAGAACCCTCGGCAAGGTCGCGTGCGATTGTGGCGAGCACGGCGGAGGCGGTTAGCCCGTCGATGACCTGCGGAACAGCCTCGACCTTAAAGGTGTCGCGTCCAAACGGCTCCAGACGAAAGCCCATGGACTCTATTGTCGGTAGTGCGGCTTTGAGTCGCGCGAAGTCATGTGGCGGGAGCTGGACGGTCTCCGGGATGAGAAGGGCTTGAGATACGTCGGTGGCCTGAAGGCGCTCAAAGGCGATGCGTTCGCGAGCGGCATGCGGGTTGATTGTGACGATTCCCGCATCCGTCTCGATCATCAGGTAGCCGGAGGCTGTCGTAGCGAGATAGTGGAACCAGGCCCATGGCTTTGGCTTTTCGCTGTCGGCCGCCGCAAGCGGCAACTCGACCGCTACAGGTGCAGGGGTTGGCAAGGTCGGCGTCACTGGGCGGGTCGACTTTTCGATTACCGGCGGCACTGGCCTCTCAATTACAGGCGGCACCGACATTTTGACTGCCTGGGGCTCCGGCATCTTGACGGCGGTAGGGGGCTCCACGGTGGTTGGCTGTATGAATAGCGCTCGTTCGATTGCGGAGGCTATTGCGCGTTTAATGGCGTTATTGTCCCTGAACCGCACTTCGCGCTTGGTGGGGTGGACGTTTACGTCGACTTGTCCAGGCGGAAGCTCTATGAACAGGATCGCCGCCGGGCGCGCGTCGCCTTGCCTGCGAGGATAGGCTTCCCTCAGGGCGTAGGAGATCGATGCGGACGTGGCTGGACGACCGTTCACGAATATGTATTGTTCGCGTCTTGTCGGTGTTGAGATGTTTGGCCGCTCTATGTATCCGCTCACATGGATCGGACAGTCCCTGGCAGGTTCCGTCGCCGTGTTGTCAACCGGCAGCAGCGATTCGGCAAATTCCGCGCCGAAGATGTCGCGAACGCGGTCGGATGCGGACGCGCTTGGCGCAAGACGATATAGGTCGCGTCCATCGACAGAGAGCGAAAAGGCGACAGATGGATGCGCCAAGGCGTGGATTGCGAAGATGTGCTTTACATGCGCCTCTTCCGTAGCGAACGACCTCAAGAACTTTCGCCGCGCCGGGACGTTGCAGAACAGGTCGCGCACCTCGACGCGCGTCCCAGGCGGACATCCGGCCGCGCTTATTTCCGCAAGAGTGCCGGCATTGACCTGCAGCATGGTGCCTTCGTCGCTTTCACGACGCCTGGTAGTCAGCGTGAAACGCGATACGGATGCTATGGACGGGATGGCCTCTCCCCTGAAGCCCAAGGTGTCGATCTGTTCAATGTCGTCCACGTCGCGAATCTTGGACGTGGCCTGGCGCTCCAGAGACAGGATTGCGTCTTCGCGTGACATCCCGCATCCGTCATCCTGCACGGCGACCAGTTTGCGCCCTCCCTGCACGACAGAGACTTCTATTTTGGACGCGCCTGCGTCGAGAGCGTTTTCTACGAGCTCTTTTACGACGGATGCAGGGCGCTCAACCACTTCACCTGCGGCGATTTTGTTCGCCACGTGCAGTGGTAGCACCCTTACATGTCCATCGCGCTCAGAACTCAAGGCTGATGTTCTTTCTAAGGAACGTTGGCGTGTCGAGATCCTCGCCGTTCCAGATGGTGGGCTCCGAGTTGTTGAAGCGTCCTCGTCCTGTCGGGCCCGCGCTCAGTATGGCCCGCTGTTTGCGGCGCCTCCTTGCCTGTTCGCTGCCTTTAGGCTCTTCGGTCTCCTGGTGGGTGGATTCGAAAAGCATCACTATGACAGAGATTCGTCCGGAGAACGTTAGATCATCGTTAACTGTGGCGAGTTCGAACGAGGCCTTGTCGCCGAAAGTTTCCCGAATGCCGTCTGATATTGTTCCTATCTCCGAAAGCCTGAGGTCGTCGCCCGCCAAAACGCCGCACAGTATGGACGTGACCGGTCCGGAGCCTGCCAGGAGTATCGACGAACGCCTTATGTCGTCCACTATTTTTGCGGCACGTCCTTCGCCGTGCGCGCTGACGTGTGCGAAGCGTCCACGTCCGGCCCCTGCGACCAGATGGCGGACGCGCTCTGCGTCGAGCCTTATGTATCCGGGCTTTTCTACAAGCCTCCAGAAGAGTGTCACCCCTGATGCAACCGTTTCGACTGCGCGGCGCATGGCTGTCGGCATGTCCGACTCCGGGTCGCCGACAACCTTGTCCAGCGGAATGAAGAAGCACGCGCTTGCTGCCTCCTCAATAAGCGTCATCATGCCGCGGGCGTTGCGTTGGCGCGTCTCGCCTTCGAAAGCGAAGGGGGTTGTCGCAAACACGCAAGACGGTATCCCGCGCTCGGATAGATGCTTGATGGTCTCGAGGGTCGCTCCGCCGCCTGTGCCGCCGCCTAAGGAGGTGACTATTATGGCGAGCCTGATGCCTTCAAGGGAATCGTCGAGAGCCTGGACGGAATCCTCCGCCGCGAGCCGGGCGGCAACCACATCCCCGCCCGATCCGCGACCGGATAGCCTGTCGCCGCCTATCAGAACGAAAGGCCCATCGTACTCGCCGGTCTTTGCGTCGGTGTCGGTGAGAACATACCTCAGATTCTCGCCAAACGCATGTGTTATGTTGCGCGCCATCGCGCAACCTGCGCCGCCTATTCCTATGAGAAGCATTGAAGAGATGGTGTCGCTCATTTGAATAGTCCCTTCAGCAGTCCGAAGCCGAAGATCGACTTTTCGGCATAGTTGTTGTGGGCATATGCGAGTGCGCCTGCAATCGCCGCGAATGCGGCGGGATGGTCCTCGTCGTCAAGTCCGTCCACGTATATCGGCCGTCCCATGCGGACGTGCATGCCTAGTTCCCGACGTACCAGTTCGTCGATGTCGCGCATCGCCGCACCACCGCCCGTCAAGACGACTCCGGCGTGCATGCGGTGCAAAAGGTCCTGCTCCTCCAGAGTTTCCCTTAGCACGGCGAACAGTTCTCGCAGGCGGGCGTTTACTACGGTGTCGAGGGCCCGGCGCGAAACGGTTCGCGATTCCATGAGCGGCGACGAGCCTGGAACCTTGACCCGTGCGGATGCCGCCTCTGCCTTGCCCAGAAGCGCCGAGGCCTCTTTGGTTTTCAGCAGTTCGGCTTGTCCCTGAGTCGTCTGGAACGCATGTGCGATGTCGTTCGTCACATGGTCGCCGCCGACGCCTATTACGCCGGCCGACACGAGGTAGCCGTCGCAGTAGGCGGCATATCCGGTCGAGCCGCCGCCCAAATCGAGCACCAGCGCTCCGTTTCTGCGTTCGTGCTCCTCAAGCACCGCGTCGGCTGCGCAGGTCGTTGCGAAGAGCGGTTCGCGTATCTCAAGGTGTGCGCCGTCCGCGGCCGTCTTGGCGTCTTCGATTCGATTCTTGTCGGCGTGGATGTGAAGGGTGTCGAGCTTCAGTATTCTGCCGGCCATCCCGACAGGGGTGGAGATTCCGCCGAGGCTGTCCAGGCTGTAGGCCTGGTCGGCTATGTCGAGGAGTTCGCGGTCCTTTGGCAGCGTCATCGTGCGGGACGACTCCGCCACGTCGGCAAGGTCGGCTTCTGTGACGCGCCCGTCGACAAGTGCCGAGCCGGTGAATGGATCGGCCTTTATGTGCTGGCCCGACACCACCAGAAAGGCGTTGCCGATCGTTATTGAACTCCCTGCCGCAGACTGCTTGCGCTCTATCTCGTGCAGCACGCCCTTGACCGACTGGGTTACCTGGTTAATGTCAAGTATCTGGCTTTTGCGCACACCGGCCGAGGATATCTCCGCATGGCAGGTTACCTGCAGTCGGCCTCCCGTTTCGCCTTCGCCGATTGCGAGCACGGTCCTTGTCGTGCCGATTTCAAGCGCCGCATAGATGTTGCTCATCGTATGATTTCCTTTGTGTCGGCATATACGTAGTTGGGGTTCTCGAGGTCGCGGGCGTTCCAGACCTTTGCCCCGATTCCCATCTCGCTGCGTATTGCGTCCCGCAGCTTTGTAAGCCGCTGTACGAGGTCTTTGCGCGTGGCTTCGGTCGGGTTCTCCATGCCGTTCCAGGCGATCTTCAAGGTGGAATAGTCGCGCCCCATCGTAACCGTAAGGTAATCGGGCTTTGAGACATCTACCTCCAGTACCGCAAGCTCCTGCAGTTCAGGCTCGCGGCATGCCTCCACCAGCCTCAGGGCGCCGAGGGCTCGTCCCTTGAGCGCCTTGCCGACGGCGGTTCCAGGCGCCTGCTCCTCCCGTATTATTGGCAGAAGCCCCGTTCCGCGGCGGCACTGGAACACCACTCCATCAGTGTCGGCGACGCGTCCCGTATCCCCCTTGTGCCCGCGAATGTTCATTCTGACGACTGGTTTGCGCTCTTCGATGGATATCTCTACGCGGTCAGGCAGATGTCGCGTGATGACCAGGTCGCGTATCGCAGGATATCGGGCAAGCACGTCTGACCGGCGCTTGGAGAAGTCGATCTCTGCGAGATTGGCGCCGTTGCGAAGGCCGAGCGCATCGGCTACGACGTCGCCCTTGACCAGCTTGCCGTCGTGGATGTCCACCTGCATCGATACATCGTTGATTACGCACTGCTCCCGGCATACGTCCCTGAGCGTGGTGTAGGCAAAGGCGGCGGCTCCTGCGGCGGCGGCAATCAGCACGAACGCCACGATCAGAAGCGCCCCGTGTCCGCCGGACTGCCTTTCCATTTTGTTTTTCTTCATGTCAATCGTGCCTTGCGCAGAGGAGGATGCGCTCGCAGACTCCGGCGAACGAAAGCCCTGTCTTCATCCCCGCCTTCGGAACGAGGGAATGCGCCGTGAAGCCCGGGGAAGTGTTCAGCTCGAGCACGTAGCACCGGCCCATCGGCGACACGCGGAAGTCCACGCGAGTGACGCCGCGGCAGCCGAGCGCGTTGTAGGCGTCGAGCGCGATCTTCTGCAGCTTCTCAGGCGGACATGCGGGAATCACCGGCGAGCCTTCCTCTCCGTAGAAAGGATAGCGCGTCTCCTCCGAGAAGTACTTGGCGTCGTAGCCGTACCATCCGCCGTTTGCGATAATCTCCAGGACCGGCAGCGGTTCGCCGTCGATTACGCCGACTGTCATCTCGCGCCCGGGTATGAACTCCTCCACGAGAACCTCTCCCTCTCCGCCCTGCGCGTCTAGCGCGACGTTGAGCGCCTTCTGCCATTCGTCAGGCGAGGAGACCTTCGAGATTCCGACCGAAGAGCCTTGGCGCGGCGGCTTGACTACGACCGGCAGGGGCAGCGGCGAGACGGGCGTTCCCGGCGAGGCGAGGGACCATGCCGCAGTCGGCACGCCCTTCATTTCGAGGACCAACTTGGTCTTTATCTTGTCCATCGCGACCCTGGACGACATCGCGCCCGGGCCGGTGTAGGGAATCTTCCGCGCGTCGAGCGCCGCCTGGACGCCGCCGTTCTCGCCCCATCCGCCGTGAAGGGCGATGTAGGCGCGTGAAATGTCTGCGGGCATGCCGTCAAGGCTGTCCGAGGCGAGGTCTACGGGGACGACCTCGTATTTTCCCAGCGAAGCGAGCGCCTCGGCGACGTTCCTGCCGCTCATGAGCGAGACCTCTCTTTCGCTTGACGTGCCCCCCATGAGCACCGCAATCTTCTCCATCTTTTCCATCGAAGGATATTATATCAAATATCGCCTGTACTTGAATGGTTGCAGGGAAGTTGGTAAAATACATGACATGAAGATTACGTTCTACGGCGCGGCACAGACCACAACGGGATCGATGCATCTCGTTGAGGCGAACGGAAAGCGGATACTGCTCGACTGCGGGCTGTATCAAGGGCACAGGAAGGAGGCGTTCGAGAAGAACCGCAACCTCCCGGTAGACCCCAAGACGATCGACTACGTGATCCTTTCGCACGCCCACATCGACCACTCCGGCAACCTGCCACAGCTTGTTAGGCAGGGCTTTCGCGGACGCGTCTTCGCGCGACAGTCTACGGTTGAATTGTGCGACGTAATGCTGAGAGATTCGTGCTTTCTGCAGAAGCGCGACCTTGAGTACATAAACAAGAAGCGCAAACGTGACGGCAAGAAGCTGTTCGAGCCGCTTTACGAAGAGTCGGACATCAACGCGCTCATGCAGCTTTTCGTGCCGACGCACATGCACGAGCCCCGCGAGATATCGCGCGGAATAACGCTCGAGTTCTTCAACGCCGGACACATTCTGGGATCTGCCCTGGTGCAGCTTGATATACGGTCCGACCATGGCCACAACCACAGGCTTCTGTTCTCTGGCGACCTCGGGCAGCCCAACCAGCCGATATTGAGGCACTTCGAGTATCCTGCCGGAGCCGACATACTTCTTGTGGAGTCCACCTACGCCGACAGATACCATCCATCGGCTGATGATGTAGAGCTGAGGCTTGAACGCCATCTGAAGTACATAGACCGCCACAACTCGAAGCTGCTGGTGCCGGCGTTCTCCGTTGGACGCACCCAGCAGATAATCTACTACCTGAACAAGCTGCGCGAGCGCGGCAAGGTGCCGCGCGAGGTCAAGGTCTACATCGATTCCCCTCTGTCGCAGAAGGCGACGCGCATCTATGCCAACCACCGCGAGGTGTACAACGACGAGGCAAAGGCCATGCTTGCCGCGGGAAAGGATCCTCTTTCGTATCCTGACATGACTTTCGTCGGCACGCCACAGGAGTCAATGGCGTTGAACGACATGCCAGGGCCGATGATCATAATCGCCGCGAGCGGAATGTGCGAAGGCGGGCGCGTGCTGCACCACCTGAAGCACTGCGCACAGGACGAGGACAACATCATCCTCATCGTCGGCTTCCAGGCCGAAAACACGCTCGGCCGCCGTATAGTGGAAAAGCGCGAAATCATAAAGGTCTTCGGCGAGGAGGTTCCGCTCAAGGCCAAGGTCGATGTGATAAACGCCCTTTCGGCCCACGCCGACCGTGAAGGTCTCACCGAGTGGATCCGCGAGGTCAAGGACAACGTCCGTCACGCATTCGCCGTTCACGGCGAGCCTGAGAAGGTTGCGGCGATGGAAGAGCTCCTTAAGGAGCAAGGCATCAAGAATGCCGTAGCACCACTGCCTGGTCAGACATACAAGTTCGATTAGAGACTTTTCTAGTAGTCGAGCTGGCTTGAGCCGATCGTCTCGCGGAGGATTGAATCTCCAGGCACAGCGACTGGCGATACGGGCGTCACTGTGGAGAGCACCTCGGAAAGCATCGCGGCCTTGAGCTCTTCGGGCTTCTTGTGTCTCACCATTTCAATGAGGCCGTGCACGAAGGGCCTTATCACGCAAAGCTCGTATTCGAGCGCAGAGTCGAACTCCGAGTCGGCATTGCCGCGGAAGGGGTTTATCCACTTCTCTTCGCCCGCAAGCACCTTCGGCCACATTCTGAAGGTTTCGATCGGGCTCATCTTGCGGAACTGGTTGTCCCTTACGAGTCGGCGCAGCAGACGCGCGTCCGAAGACTTCATCTGGGTTTTGAAGAATATCTCTGGCTGGGTCTTAGGCTCGACATAGATGCGGTACTTGCACTCGTCCGGCACGCGCTCCGTAAGACGCGGGTTGAGGGCGTGTATGCCCTCAATCAGGATGTAGCCGTTTTCCGGCAGGCTCATCGTTCCCGGAGCGTCGTAGCCGTCGTGGCGGACGAAGTCGAATTTGCGCGGGTGGATGGTTCGCCCCGCCATGAGGGCGTCCAGGTCGTCGGCGAGGCGCGGGATGTCCACAGCCTCCACCGTCTCGTAGTCCAGCTCGCCGTTCTCGTCGCGTGGATTGCGTGCGTCGCCGACGAAGTAGTCGTCTGTCGAGAAGTGGATGGCTTTCGCACCGTCCACCCTTAGCTGCGTGCAGAGTCGCTTGGCGGTCGTTGTCTTTCCGGCAGAGCTCGCGCCCGCGAGCAGGATCAGCCTCACTCCTGAACGCGCCACTATTTCGTCGGCGATTTTCGAGAGTGCCTTGCACTGGCGCGCCTCGCACACGCGGATGAACTCGCTCATCTCGCCGCTTTCGGCGATTGCGTTCAGTTCGTCTATTGTCATGCGGTCCTCCTTACGGCGCGTCGAAATCGAGCCCTCCGGGACCGTTCGCCCCGCGCTCCTTGCCGCCGAAGTAGAATTCCTGCCCTGTCGCGTCCATCACGCTTCGCCACATCTCGCGGTCGGTGCGTATCTTCTGGCGCTCAATCGTCGCCAGACGGATCGGCACCAGCGCGAACGCTTCGCCGAGATTGCCGACGACGCAGTTCGTGCGCCCGGCCATCGCCGCGTGGACGGCGTTTCTTGCGAGCATGTAGCAGCGGATGGCGTCCGTTCCTTTCGCGGGGCAGCTCCTGATTGTATAGCTCGGGTCGAAATACTTGACGGACGCCTTGATTTTGCGGCTCTTCATGTGGCATTCGATGGCGCGTTTGAGGAACTCGCCGATATCCTTCTTGAGTATGTTGCCCGAGGCGTCGCGTACATCCGGGATGTCCTTGAAGAGTTCCTGCCCCGCGCCTTCCGCCACGACTATCACGGCGTGGTCCTTGCCGGCGGCGAAGCGGTTTTCAAGCGCGGCGAAAAGCCCGTTAGGCCCGTCCAGCGAGAAGGGGCTCTCCGGCACGAGGCAGAAGTTGACCACCGGATTCGACATCGATGCGTATGCGGCGATGAAGCCCGAGTCGCGGCCCATCAGCTTGACGAGGCCGATTCCTCCGGGGGTTCCCTTCGCCTCGACATGTGCGCCGCGTATGATGTTAGCGGCCTCCGCTACGGACGTTTCGAACCCGAAGCTGCGCCCGACGAACATGAGGTCGTTGTCGATTGTCTTCGGAATGCCTACGACGGAGATCTTTAGCCCGCGCTTCTTCACCTCGTCTGCCACGTCGGCCGCGCATCGCAACGAGCCGTCGCCTCCGATGCAGAAAAGGATGTTGATGTTCATCCTGACGAGCGTGTCGACCATTATGTCGGAAGGCTGCTGTCCACGGCTGGAGCCGAGTATTGTGCCGCCGATTTCGTGGATCGTGTCCACTACGTCGGGGTTCAGCATGATCGGCTGGTATCCGCACGCAGGGTTGAGGCCCGCGTAGCCGTAGCGAATTCCGAATATCGTCTTTACGCCGTAGTCGTAAGTGAGGATCTCGACGAGGCCCTTGATGACGTTGTTGAGGCCGGGGCAAAGCCCGCCCGCCGTGACGATGCCGACGCGCGTCCAGCTGGGGTCGTGGAATATCTTCGGCTTGGGGCCGGCGCGCTCGAAGGTCGGTTCGCGTCCAAGGATTTCGTTGAGCCGCTTGAAGAACGAGCGGTTCTCGGTTATGAAGATGCGTTCGTCGTCCTTGACGAACTCGTGCCTTCTCACGGGGGACTCTATCTTGCACTCCCCAAGGCGTTCGATATCGAACGTGTACTTGTCGGGCGATGAGGTGATCTTCTCCAGCACGTTGGTCATTGGTTGTCCTCCATTGTCTTTTGTCGGCGGTTTGCCTTTGCGTAGCGGAAGTACAGGCAGAGGTCGGTCGAGACGAGCGCCATGTCGGCCAGGTATACCCAGCACAGCCACAGCTTCGCGCCTTCGACCAGGTGCGCGGCGATTCCGCAGGCATATCCTGCGATGACCATCGCCATGAACACCGGGCTCTTGCCGTCCACCCGCTTTGCGCGGTACGTCTTCATTATCGCGAAAGGCCACGAAAAGCCGAAGGCGAACAGCATGCCGAACTCTAGAACCTCACTGAGCATGTTTGTATTATACCAAATCCATATGATGTGTGTTAGCGTCCTGGAGTTTACCCATTTTCCAATCAATGCGGGGACTGGCCGCCTGCTTTGCTTTCCGACGTGCGGCTTGTTTCGCCGCAACCGTGCTCGCCTTCAAGGGCGGGCGATTTTTGCGTCCTTCGCCCCGCTCGACATACACGAGTATGTCTTCGGGGGCGAGTCCTGCATAAATCGCCGCGTCCTCGAAGGTTCCGCCCGGCTGGCGGCGGCGAAACAAGCCGCGGTTGCATCCCTGGTCGTATTCGGGACGGTCGCGCGGGATACCGCGCGAGACCGGGCTGGCTCGTCGTCGCTCCCGCTCGCCGCCGTCCTGCTCCCGCGCCATCCATCGGCGGCACGCTGCGCGATACTGCGTCGTCGGGATACCGACTTCCTTGTCTCGCTTGCGTCCCGCCGCGTCTGCCGCGAACCGCAGGCCGCCGTCTCGCTCAGCTCCTCCTTGCCAGCCCTCCCGTCCCTCACGCGCAGTCGCTTGCCCGGTTGCTTTCAGGGTCGCTTTCACTCGCAGCCCAATTTCCGCGATCACCAGTAGCGTGCCATATCCATTATCGCGCAATTGTTGGCGAAAACCCGTATATTCGGCATGTTCAACGACCGAAAACGCCAAAACTTCGTGGACTGTCCCCACAGATTGCGGGGACTGTTCCCGAAAATTGAGAGCACGAAAAGCGGGGACAGACTCCGCAGAAGTTGACCCCCAAAGGCTGGACGTTGTGGCGAGAAGCCCGTTCTTCGCCGGGGAGGACATGAAGTGCGTTTGCTCCATGCGGCACGAGCGGGACGGCGCGGCAAGGCTCGATGAACGAGCGGAGCGATGCGCGGCGGCTTCGGTTCGCGCGAGGCGCGAGCGAGAGGCGAGCATGGCAAGGAGCGCAGCTTTGGAGCGGAGCGGAAAAGCAAGCGACACCGCCAAGCGACGCCTTTTCGCCGCGGATCGCGCGGGAGAAGACGACGCCAGAGCGGGCGCGAGTGAAGAAAGCCGCGCCACGACGCACCGCGCACTCGAAAGTGCCAAGCGCGGCTTGATTCGCCGCCGTCAGCCGGGCGGAACCTTCGAGGACGCGGCGATTTGCGCAGGACTCGCCCCCGAAGACATACTCGTGTATGTCGAGCGGGGCGAAGGACGCGGAAATCGCCCGCCCTTGAAGGCGAGCACGGTTGCGGCGAAACAAGCCGCACTCTGGAAAAGGCAAGAAAGCAGAATACGACGGGGAGTGTCCCAACATTGTGCAACCGAGCCGCTGGAATTTGATATAATGTACGTCAAAGTGTCGAAAGCAATGAAATGGAGAACTGCAGATGGCGGCGACAAAAAAAACGGAGACCGGTCGAAACATTCTCAAAGATTGCATGATGCTCCTGCCGGGACGCAAAATAGGCTTTGGCGACATTGTCGTTGAAGGCGAAGCAATTGCAGACATAAGGCTCAAAGACAAGAACGGCCCGTGCAACGTGTTGGTGATGCCTGGCCTTGTCAATTGCCACTGCCACGCACCGATGACGCTCGTGCGCGGACTCGGCGGAGGGTTGCCGCTCAAGCGCTGGCTTGAGGAGGCTATATTCCCCGTCGAGGCGAAGATGACGGACGAAGACGTCCATGCCGGCGCGGTCTGGGGCGCGATGGAGATGCTAGCCGGCGGAACGACATGCGTCGCCGACATGTACGACCACAACTATGCGCATGCGTTCATGGAGGTCGGAATGCGCGCCCGCGTGTGCGTGCCGGGCTTCTCCTTCATACCTGGCCGTCTGGAGCAGTGCATCTCCGCTACGCGCGAGTGGAACAAGTGGATGCGCGACGAGGTGAAGGACGACGTCTACATGGATGTCTGCATCCACTCCGAGTATCTTACGGACGAGAAGTTCTGCCGTGGGCTAGCCGACGCGAACAAGGAGCTGAAGCGCCGTCTGCATGTTCACGTGAGCGAGACGCGGCTGGAGCACGATGAATGTCTTGCACGGCACGGCAAGACCCCGATCGCATACCTGGCCGACACCGGCATTCTCGACAACGGCGGATACGCCGCCCACTGCGTGTGGTGTACGGACGACGACTTCAGGATCATGGCCGAGCACGATGTGTCGCTCATCCACAACCCGTCAAGCAACATGAAGCTCGGCAGCGGCTTCGCTCGCGTCGCGAGGGCAATGGAGCTCGGAGTGAACGTTGCGCTAGGCACTGACGGAACGGCCTCCAACGACAACCTGGACATGTTCGAGGAGATGCACATCGCCTCGCTGATCCACAAGGGTGTAGCGAACGATCCTACAGTGCTTTCGCCTTGGGACGTGATAGAGATGTCTACGGTCAATGGGGCGAAGGCTTTGGGCCGCGACGACATCGGCGAAATAGCCGTCGGCAAGAAGGCCGATCTCTGCGTAGTCGACCTTGACAAACCCCACCTGCTTCCTGCGCTCGACCTTGCGAACCTGGTTGTCCACTCCATGCACGCGAGCGATGTTGTGAAGACAATGGTCGGCGGCGATTTCGTTTACGACAGGGAGCGCGTAGGTGCAGAGTTCGACGGCGTGTATCTTGGTTTCGCAAAAGCCAAGGCCGACCTGATGGCTGCAGTGCGCCGGCTTGCAATATAGACACCGAAGCTATTGGCATCCTCGCTTGGGCGAGATAAGTGACATAATAAGCCGATATTGCGGCGAAACTTGCCCCTATCGCGCGGGGACAGTCCCCGCATCAATTCTGTTTCCCCAATCAATGCTTGTCCCCGCATCAATTACTGTCCGCCCTTTATATTCTCATCATGCTATTTGCCGTTCAATCGCGTCACTCGGCCATCAGCTCCGCCATTGACACAAAACCAAGTCCGTCGGCCGACCCTGGCGAGCCGATAATCAAGTGATCTATCAATTCAAGGCCTACGAGACTTGCGCCGTCATTCAGCTTGACCGTCGTATCATAGTCTGCTTTGCTCGGAGTCGGATCGCCCGATGGATGGTTGTGAGCAACAATAATTTCCTCCGCACCCGCTTTCAACGCTTCGCGGAAAATCGCACCGGCGTCAATCACTGCCGTGCCGTCTTCGCTACCTACAGAAACGAGAATCGGCTTGGCAAGAACCTTGCCGTGCGCATCAAGCGGAAGAACAAACACCCGCTCTTCCTTCTGCTCTTTCGGCAGCACGGAGCGAAATAGCGCAGCGGCGGCGGTGGAAGTGGGAACTATTAGAATTGTGCTACAGTTAGCCATATGTCACGCACCAATATTACACACCAAACTTGCGAACGTCATCATAAAATAAATGGTCGATCCCATGTATGTGTTCAGCTAAAAAAGGATCAGATCTCATGTTTGGCCGCAAGTCGCAGTAAAAGACACCATCCATTGAGGTCAACTTCAATGTGTATGCCTTAAAATGCCCCGCCAAAAATGTCGAATTCACCTTTTGCTTTCCAAATGTCGTTGACTTAGCACGTTGAACATCATTTAAAAAAACCGCAATATATGGTGTGTCGTTACCTGTGAATCGTGAATACAACAGCTTATCGACAAATATCTTGTCAATCCGATCTTTACTTGATGTCTTAACCGAGCCCAAGAACTTGATCTGCCCGTCCTTTCGCGCAATCAAGTCATGCTGATAGTTTATTCGATGCAATACATTGCCTGCAGAGTCGGTAATTGGCACTTGAACGACACCGGTAGAGCAGTCAATGCCGACACCCGTCATTAAAAGGCGGACCAGCCTTTCAAAAAGGTCACCGTTGATCTTCTTCGCCTGATTTGCGCTACTTGCCGGTAATGCATCAAGCGCGACACCTATGCTCTGTTGCAATGTATAAACTACACTGTTAAAAACCTGGCGTGTGCTTGCATTTGGCAATTTACGTCTTTTCAAGATCTTTAGAACATCGTGGAATATCGTCAGCGATTTCTCAAAGCTTTCTGCGGATCCAAACAAATCGGTATTTATCGGCCTTGAAATATTGAATGCGCAATCCTCTTTATACTGGAAGAATTGATAGTTGACTTCATTCTGACAGACAATTCGCGCCTGAAGTCCACTCTCGACAAAATCCAGAAACGCCTTGGTAAAGTCTTCATAATCCTGTATTGATTTAAAATGTTGACGCTCCGTTATGTGCCTTGTCATTTGCTGAATAGTCATCATCTTATTGCCTCCCTTCTTTTGCAAACCTCGCGGTCAAGATCTATCCAATATTGCACAGGCCTGTCTGGCACCTGGACAAGTCTCTTAGTTGCCCATTGATTGTATTCTGGATTCTCATCACACGCCAACCACCGTCTGTGCAATTGCTGGGCTACAACGGCTGTTGTTCCTGATCCAGAAAAAGGATCCAGCACTAAATCACCCTCATTTGATGAAGCAAGGACAAGTTTTCGAACGAGTTCTTCAGGCTTCTGGGTCGGGTGTGGCGTCTTCTCCCCCATGCCATTGCATGTAGTTGGGATATCAAATACATCTTTTGGTTTCGCGCCCTTTTCGTTTGGGCGCCATTGTGCCGCACTAGTTACGGATTGACTTTTGCCGTATGCACTCGAATCTGCCTGAGGATGGACAGGATACTTGAGAGTGTGTGCATTATATGGAATCCTTATGTCGTCTACATTAAGAATTGTAGATTTCGCTTTTCTGAAGTGTAAAAGACTTTCATGCGACCGCCCCCAATCCATCCCTAAATTTGCCTTGTTTTTGTAGTGCCAAACGATCCACCTGCAGCCATTGAAAAAATGCTGCGTACGATATTTGACATCAGCCAATATCTCTGAAAAGCCACATATATAGCAAGTGCCTTTATTAGTCAAAATGCGCGAAGCCTCCCTAATCCATGCTTCGCACCATCTCAAATAGCTTTCGTGTGACGCAAATAAATCCCATTCCGCCTTGCCAATGCTATAGGGTGGGTCCGCAAAAATCAAATCAACACTTGCGTCAGGTAGTTCTCTTAGCCATTCAAGGGAATCACCAAGATACAAAGTTCCATATTCATTTGAAAAAGAAACTGTTAATGCCTCATTTTGATTATCAGGCTTTATCGCTTTATTAGAAGCGGGGGCAACACATATCTGCAAAAACTCCATCTGCACCGCCGCTTCGCAGACGCGGAGTTGCTCGGGGCGGAGGCGGGTGATTATTTCGGGGAGGCGCTTCGCGAGGTCGGGGTCGGTACGGTCGGGCGATTCGAGATACGCCTTGAGTTGCTTGCGTACCTTGGGCGCGGTCGCGAAGTCTGCCGTGCGAATTATGACGCGCTCGGCGTCTTCCGAAACGTCGCCTTTGTGCTGATACTTGTATGCCGTCTTGAAGAGCAGATACTTGTCGCCATGTGCCTTGCCCTTGGCCGGGTAACCGTAGACATCAATCAGTTCCTTGCGCGTCTTGACGCCGACGAACTCCGCCTTGTAGTTGCGCTGATCCTTCTTGCCGTTGAAAAGCCACAGCTCCGTTATTTTCGCCGCGTCATCTGCGCCGATCTTGTCATCGTCCGAAATCGGGTAGTTGTACCATCCGCGCCATTTCGTCAACTGGTCGCCCTTGTACGTGCCTACTAGAACAAAGCGACCGGACGCCTCGCATTTTTCATGCGCAACGCCGCGCTGTTCGGCCTTTGATTTCTTCGCTGCCATTTGGATCCTTGCCTCTACTGCTTGAACACGATTATGTATTATACCAAAAGTTCCTGATTTGGGCCTCTCAACCGGGGACTGTCCCCGCATTATTCACATGCGTTTCGAATATCAGATCGCTTTCAAAACGCAGCTTCTCAAGAGGAATTCCGGGAACGACGCGGCGCAACATGGCGCGGGCGAATTCCCTTATGCGCTGGGCAAAGGCGATCTGCGGCATAATCGCAGAAACTGAAAGGGACATGGCTATATTCTGTCATTTTTCGGCACTTTCTCTTGGGCGGACAGGCTCCACATGCAGCTCCTTGGCATCCGCACTTGGGATGCGGGTAGTTTAGCACAACAACCAAAGCGCGGCAAGGGGTCAGATCCAAAATTTCAAAATGCAGCACATTCACTGGGAGCGCGCATTCACTGGGAGCGCGCATTCACTGGGAGCGCATTCACTGGGAGAGCGGGCGTCTCGCCCGCGATGATGGAAAATTTAACCCTCCTTGATGAGCGGGCGAGACGCCCGCTCTCCCAAGTCATTACGCCCGCTCTCCCAGACAAACTCGACGGACAAAACCGTCAAGCCCATTTAACTCGGCGTCGCACTCAATGATTTCAAGCGTTCCCCCTCAAACTCGAAGGACACAAATCTTGTTTGTCCGCTATCGGGTGAAATAATTTCCGCGTAAGCGGGGCATGGTGCACCGCGACGAAAGGAGAAAACATGAGAGTAAACGCAAAAGAACTTGCCGAAATCGCAATCCACGTGGCCTGGAGGGATGCGATATGAACGGCACACCCGAAACAACGCTTTTGGAGGTTCTGCAAAGAATCGCAACGCGGCTCGACAGCATCGACGCGATGCTGGAAAAGTTTACAGAAAAAGGGGGAAAGGAAAGCACCCCCCTTATACCCCCCTTAAAGGAAATCCCCAAAAAGAAAGCTCTCTCTAGCGCGTGCACGCGTGTACGCGAGGAAGAACCCGATCTCTCGGCCATGTTCGACGTGTTCTGGAAGGCATACCCATCGGAATGTCCGCGCAAGTCTGGCAGGTCGAAGTGCCTGAAGAAATACCTCTCGCTCCTGAAGGCGGCGAAGGAGCCGGAAGCCCTCCACAACGCGATCCTTGTGGGCGAGGCGGGAGTTTCGCCATGGCTCCAAGGCTTCGGAAATCGAGCGCGAAAGATGGCGCCACTACGGCCCTGAAACGGCGTTTACATCTTCAAGTGAAAAAAAGTGAAGAAAGTCGTTTGAGCCAATAAAATCAAGGGGTTGACGCGTGTCGGCCCCTTGTTTTTCGACCGGTTTTGTGTCCAACCCCCCCTCCAAATCGCCCATACATGGGGGCACGATGGTTTCTTCCCGCCTGGTCTGCGGTTCCTTTCCAGTCGCCTGCCCCCCGCTTTTTCAACAACAAAACCAAGGAGGAACAAACAAATGAAGAAGATCCGACAAGCCTACGGCAACAAGGGCGATGCGCCCGAAGGACGGATGGTGTGCCCCAACTGGGACACGCCGGAAGTCAACTGCACCAGCAATGGACGCGGCAGATCGAGCGCCGGGAAGGTCATCACCCTCGGCATCGACTACATCCTCGCGCCGGAGATCATCCTGGCGGCGACCGAGTCGCTGAGGTGCGGCTATGAGGTGCGCGTCTGCGGCGAAACGAGCAAGGACGAGGCGATAAGGCTATTCCCCTGCGCGACGCCGGACAAGACGGCGATGTTCGTGAAGGCCGCGACGCTAGACGAGTTCCGCGGCAAGACGCTCGCCGACAAGAAGATGCGCCTTATGCGCAACGGCAAGGAGACGACGCCGGAGGAAGAAAGCGCACGCAAGGATGAGTCCGGCGGCGACGAGGTCGAGGAGGTTACGCCCGACCCGATCATCACCTGTCCCAAGTGCGGCTGCCGCTACCGTGCGCACAAGAAGAAGTAGCCCAGGGGCTCGCGCGGCGCACCCTAGGGGGTAGCACGGTGCTACCCCCTACCCTGCGCACTCTCCCTCTAGGGGGTTTTTCGATCGCGACTCTAGGGGGTATTGCTCGTCGGCGGACGCTCGCCGGATTGCTTTGGCAGCTTGCCATGCTTTCCGACGTGCGGCTTGTTTCGCCGCAACCGTGCTCGCCTTCAAGGGCGGGCGATTTTTGAAAATTTTGGGGGACTTGTCCCCAAATCCAACGGGGACAGGCCCCGCAGATGTTGGTCCGAAAAGGCTGGACTCTGTGGCGAGAAGCCCGTTCTTCGCCAGGGAGGACATGAAGCGCGTCCGCTTCATGCGGCACGAGCGGTGCGGCGCGCCAAGGCTAGATGAACGAGCGGAGCGATGCGCGGCGGCTTCGGTTCGCGCGAGGCGCGAGCGAGAGGCGAGCATGGCAAGGAGCGCAGCTTTGGAGCGGAGCGGAAAAGCAAGCGACACCGCCAAGCGACGCCTTTTCGCCGCGGATCGCGCGGGAGAAGACGACGCCAGAGCGGGCGCG
>CAMZEN010000022.1 GCA_947305775.1 uncultured Verrucomicrobiota bacterium | reverse complement strand
GTCTGAACCTTGCCGTCCCAAATCTGCGCCTTGTTGCGCATGATGCGGAAGCGCTCCTTGGCGACGAGCGAGCCATCCAGCATCTGGGAGCCCGCAATCTTGCCAAGCTTGCCGATGTCGTAGATGGCCTTGATCTCGGCGTGACCCTTGACGACCTCGCGGTATTCCGGAGGAAGAAGGTCTAGCATCGAGTTCTTTACGTGGTCGATGAGCTCGTAGATTATCCTGAAGGAGTTGATTCTAACACCATCGTGGCGGGCCTGCTGCTGCACGCCCGAATCGTTCGAGATGTCGAAGCCGACGATGATCGCCTTGCCTGCGGAGGCCGTCTTGACGTCCGTCAGCGAGACGTTGCCCGTTCCCGTGCCGATGACGTTGAGGCCGACCTTCTCGGACTTGATCTGACCGAGCGCCTCCACGATCGCCTCCAGGGAGCCGCGCGTGTCGGACTTCACGATAACGTTCAGTTCGCGCTTGCCCTCGGCGGCCATGCGGCTCATGAGGGCGTCTAGCGTAGCGGCCTTGGAGCTGGAGAGCTCCTGCTCCTTGCGCTCCTGCGCGGTCTGCTCGGCGAGCGTGCGCGCGCGCTTCTCGTCCAGCATTACGCGGAACTCCGCGCCCGCCTCGGGCACGCCGGAAAGGCCAGTGCACTTGACCGGCATGGCGGGTGGCGCCTCCTTTACGCGGCGACCATGGTCGTCGATGAGTGCGCGCACCTTTCCGAAGTGCTCGCCGATGAGGATCGCATCGCCCACCTTGAGTGTGCCGCCCGTAACGAGCAGCGTCGCGCAAGGTCCAAGCCCCTGCTGGAGCTCGGCTTCGATCACAAAGCCGTTGGCGCGGCGCTTCGGGTTGGCCGTAAGCTCAAGGACCTCGGCCTGGACAAGTATGTTCTCAAGCAGCGCATCCACGCCCATGCCGGTTATGCCCGACACTGGACAGCAGATTATGTCGCCGCCCCAATCTTCCGGGGTGAGGCCATGCTTCTGAAGCTGCTGCTTTACGCGGTCGATGTTGGCGGTCGGCTTGTCGGCCTTGGTAATGGCGACCATTATCTGGACGCCCGTCTGCCGCGCAACGCGAATGCACTCCTCGGTCTGAGGCATGATGCCGTCGTCCGCCGCGATGATGAGCACCGCGATATCCGTGATCTGCGCCCCGCGGGCACGCATCGCGCTGAACGCGGCATGTCCGGGAGTATCGAGGAAGGTTATCTTGCGCCCAGCGATCTCGACCTGGTAGGCGCTTATCTGCTGGGTTATGCCGCCGGCTTCTCCGGCAGCCACATGCTCCTTGCGGATCCAGTCCATGAGCGTCGTCTTGCCGTGGTCTACGTGACCAAGGAACGTCACGACCGGCGCACGCGGCAGAAGCGTCTCGGGAGGATCCTCGGGGATGAGGTCGTCGGCGTCGATGGCCTTGAGCACGGGCTTTGCCGTCGCCTTGTCGCGGGCATGCTCTATGACGACCTTGAAGCCATACTTCTCGGCGATCTTCGTCGCCACGTCGGGCTCGACACGCTGGTTGATCGAAGCTAGTATCTTTATGCCCATGAGGTCCGCGATGAGGCGGTTGGGCTTTATGCCGAGCTTTGCCGCGAGATCCTTGACTATCACGGCGCCGCGAATCGATATTTCACGAGACTCCTCGTTAACCGATATGCGACCGCCCGGCTGGGCCGGCTTCGCCGCCGCAGCAGCGGCATGCGGGGTTTTCTTGTCGAAGCTCTTCTGAAGTTCGCGCCCCTTCTTGCCCTTGCGTCCGCGCTCGTCCTCGTAGTCATCGACCCTTACGGTCGGCTTTGGCGGTTTTGGCGGCTTGGGCGGAGGCGTCGCAGCTACCGTAATCGTTATGGACGCAGTCGGCTTCGCCTTCTGGAGCGGCTTGAATCCCGCACCGGCCCTGAGGCCCGTCTGCGTAGCGGAAATCGTCGGCACCGGCTTCGGCTTGGCCACGGGGGGAGCCATGCGAACCGGCTGCGGACGCACCTCCTCGGGCGCAGTAGCAGACGGCTTCACCTCGGCCTTCACCTCAGGCTCGGCCTTTACCTCGGGCTTGGCGGGCGCAGGCACCTCGACAGGCTTCTCAACAACCAAAGTGCTGTCGATCTTCTCGCCGTCCGCCGCGGCCTTCGCCAATTCGAGATGGCGCTTCAGGGCGGCATTGGCCTTGTCGGCACCTTTCGCCCTGAGTTCTGCGGCACGCTTGCGCTTTGCGGCGCGCGCATCCTCCACATCGGACTTGTTCAGCTTTGCTACGGCGCTCTTCAAGACCTGTATGTCGCCGTCGTCCAGAACACTTATTGCGCTGGTAGCGTCAAGCTCAGCCTCTTCGGCCGCTTTCAAAACCGCCGCACTCGAAACGCCGGCCTCTCTAGCTAATTCGTATACCCTCATGTCACAGGCCCCTTACTCGGCGTCCTCTTCAGCTTCCTCGGCAGATCCATCACCGTCGCCGTGGCTACCGGCGCCGGTCAGTTCGGCAACCGCCTTGGCCGCCGCATAAACGCCCTTCGCGGTGACTTCGTCCAGACCAGTCGCCGCAATGAAGCTCGCCTCGTCCTCCTCGACGATGCCTTCCACCGAAAGGTAGCCCGCATCGGCCATCTGGGTCGCAACGGCCGTGGAAACGCTGAACGTCTCGGCGAGTTCCTTGATCGCCTCGGCCTTCTGGTCCTCGAAGCTGGCCGTAGCCATGGACTTCTTGACCTCGACGTGCCAGCCCGTAAGCTTGGTGGTGAGCCGCACGTTCTGTCCGCGCTTGCCGATGGCGAGCGAATACTGGTCTGCCGCGGCGACGACGTGCACCGTGCTTGGCTGATGCGGATCGACCTCGATGGACTCGAGCTTGGCCGGCGCGAGCGCACCCGCGACATACTGGCGGATGTCCTCGTTCCAGCGGACGATGTCTATCTTCTCGCCGGAAAGCTCGCTGACGATCGTCCTCACGCGACTGCCGCGCTGCCCGACGCATGCGCCGACAGGATCGACGTTCTCGTTGGCGGACCTAACCGCGAGCTTGGCCCTGTAGCCGGGATCGCGCGCAACGCCCATGATCTCGACGACGCCATCGGATATCTCAGAAACCTCAAGCCTGAACAGGGCCTCGAGGAACTTGCCGCTGGCGCGGCTCAAAATGACGCTTGGCCCCTTCGCCTCGGGATCGACCCTGAGAATGAGCGCACGGATGGGGTCGCCAACCTGATAGTCTTCGGTGGGTATGCGCTCGCGGCTCGGAAGGAACATTTCGGTCTTGCCGACGGTGACATAGGTGTCGCGATGCGAGACGGCGGATACCGTACCGCTCACGATGTCGCCGATGCGGTCCTTGTACTCGGAGAACGTATTTGTGCGCTCGGCCTCGCGAATCTTCTGCATTATCATCTGGCGAGAGGTCTGCGCGGCGATTCGGCCGAGACGGGAAGCCGGCATCTCCACGCGAATCGTGTCGCCTTCAGCGACCGGGTTGCCGTGGTTGAAGCGCTGGGCGCGCGCGAGGGATATGAAGCCAGGGCCAACCTCCTCGTCGGATGCCACAAGAGTGTCATATACGTGAAGCGAAAGATCTTTGCGATCGATGACAACCTTCAAGTCAGTGGTGACATCTTGATTGCGCCGCGCAGCCTGCTGTATTGCCTGTTCAATCGCCGTAACGACGATCTCGCGGCTTACTCCGCGCTCGCTCTCAATGTGCTGGACAACCGCCAGCAACTGGTTGTTCATCGCCATCTCTTTTCGCTCCTTCTTGTCAAAAATCAATAAAAGAACCATCGGTCGACCCACCTAGATCGCCGAAAATCGTGGTTAATATACCAAAAACCCCTGCCCGCTGTCAACTGGGGGCAGAAAAAGAATCAGCGCTTTCCGCCGGCCAGAGTCTCTGCTATATTGAGATAGTAGGCGCGGATGCGCTCGTAGGCGTTTATTATGTCAAGCTCGCCAAGAACCCGCACGGACGAGCCGGGGTCCTCCGGTCCGACGCGCCCGATCTGGGCCTTGCGGCTGGTGCGAATGAAGTCGTGTATGGCGCGGGACTCCATCTGAACCGCCTCTATGTCTATCACAGGACGAGGCGAGCGTATCCAGGGCGTGACCTTCAACGCGAACTCCGTCACCCGTTCGTGGACGTTCAACAGCAGGTGAGATGAAGCATCCGACATGAACTGCTTGTGCGACCTCAGGCGCTTGACCACCTTCAGGACCGTAGCCGCCTCGTCGGATATCGACTCCAGTTCGTCCGTAAGTCGAAGCAGCCTTCTCGCACGCTCGGCAACGTCAAAACCAAGGCGCTTCGTCATTATGCTGCCGAGGAACTCCGTTATCTCGCGCTGGACGTTGTCCAGGATGTCCTCACGATGGACGATGTGATTCTCGACCGCCTCGTCGCTTGTGCCCGCAAGCACCTTGCCGACGCAGTCCAGAAGCTCGAGGTTGCTGTTCTTCATGAAGTTCACCTCGAGCATAGCCTGGTCGCAGGCGATGACAGGCGAAAGCTTCGCACCGAACTTAAGGGCGGAAAGGTGGGGCTTCTCGTTCTCAGGCTGCTTGACGATCAATTCGATGATGCGCGCAAAGCGCTTTACGAATGGGAACAGCAAAAGACCCCTGCAAACGGCGAAAAGTGTATCAGTAACCGCAATCGGAGCCATGATGTGCGTCAAAACCGCAGTTGGATGCCCGCTGACCATCACCGTCTCGGCGACGTTCCAATTCGGGAAGGCCGTCTGGCCGAACTTGACGAAAAGCGAAATGAACGGAAGAAGCACAATCGAGCCTATGAGATTCGAAAGAGTATGGGCAAGAGCAGTGCGCCTGGCGTCTGCCGCGCCGCCTATCGCCGCAATCCAGCCGGTCGCCGTAGTGCCGACATTGGCGCCGAAAAGCACCGCTATCGCGACTTCATAAGTTATCAGCTGCTGCGCCGCAAGGGTCATCGCGATGGCGACTGTCGCCGCAGAGGACTGTATGACCGCGGTGAGGAGCATCGCGGCAAGGGCAACCTTGGCGCAACCGAACACCGTGGAGCCGTCCATCTTGGTGAAATATCTGGCTATGTCGGGGTTTTCGCGGATAGGCATTACGCCCTTCGACATGAAGTACAGGCCGAGGAACACAAGGCCAAGGCCGATGACCGTCAGGCCCAGGTTGTGCACCCTTTCGCCGCGCATGAAGAAGTAGAGCGTACCGCCAAGGGCAACGCCCACAAAGCCGACAAGCTGCGGATCGGGCGCATATGCGATTATCCACACCGTCGCAGTGGTGCCAATGTTGGCGCCGATAAGCACATTGATCGCCTGGGGGAGAGTAAGGAGCGCCGTGGACACGAACCCCACGAGCATGACGGTTATTATGGACGACGACTGCACGATCATCGTCGAAACTATGCCCGCGCCTACGCCAACAAGCCTATGGCTCGTTGCATGGGCCATGAACTTTCTGAGCCCGCCGCCGGCGGTGGCCTGCAAACCTTCGGAAAGATGCTTCATTCCGAGAAGGAAAAGGCCAAGACCGCCGAATACCGTAATCAGAATGAGCAGAAGATCTTTCATGCGAAAAACCCCGTTACGACAAGTGCCGCGCCCCATGCGACGCACAAAGCGCCAAGCACCTTAAACCTAATGGGGCTATCCTGAAACCAACGCATGCCCTTCTCGAGACGCCACGGATAGAACATTCCGTACATTCCGATCACCGCACCGATGTAAGCCGTAATGACCAAGATATGAACCGCGGCAAAGCCGCTGTCGGGCAGCACCGGGCGCGTCGCCTTGAAGAGCTCCGCCGGGATGAGCATCAAAATTCCGGTAAGCGCACGCACCGGCAGGTTAGCGGGCATCCATATGAACGTAAGCCAGCTGAGAACCGCAGCCATTATCCAAAGCTGGCCGGGGAAGCGCTTCAGGATCATATCAAACACATCTATGCCAATGGTGTGGCACTCGTATGCGGTCCAGAACCAGGCAAAGACAGTGAGCGCAAGAGCAACGGCGCGGGAAGATTTGAACCACTCGATGAACTGCGATGTCTTTTCGGTTGAACGGAACACAGCCCCGCCAAAGGCGAGGATCGTCAGACCTAGAATCAATCCCCAAAAAGTAATCATCGCTTTAATGGAGGTGGGAAGCGGAGTTGAACCGCTGTAAGCGGATTTGCAGTCCGCGACCTAACCGCTCGGCCATCCCACCGGTCAAGTGGTTGAAAGTATATCATTTATTCCTTCGACCTGTCAACCACCAAAATATGGCGAGCGCAAATAAGCCCTGCGGGGGGGCATTCCCACACAATCTACACTAAGCCCTGCGGACTTGTTCCCACCGAGCGACTAGGAGATTAAATCCTTGCTTTCGCTTTCCACAAGGCAAACGGCTCGCGCGACTGCAGCCAGATGTGCCCGTCGCCGGGATTTCGCGCTAGGACGCCGCCGCCCGCCCCCGCGAAGTTGTGGCCTGCGTCCAGCAACGCCTGATAGAGCTTTTCCAGACGCTCCGGTTTCCCTAGCTTCCCCTCAAGTGGGAATCTTCCCCTTTAAAGCTTCCATGCCTGCGGTTTAGTGGTTGCTAGATTTGCCATAACAAAGCGATTATGGCACTAAACAGGCAGATAACTTTTCCCCTGCTGGCTTGTCTACACGTCAGCCGGTAAAAGGTTACATGAAATCCGCCGCGCCCCTCACGGCCATATTATGGAAAGCGGCTCCGCCACACTCCCAAGTTCGACCTCGAAGCGTTTGACGAGCAGCGACCAGGCTGTGCCGGAATCCTCAAGCTCCCCGTCGGCGGAGTAAACCTCATATGCCGTGCCGTGGTCGTCGCACGAGACCGATATGCGCGACACCGAGCTGATTCGCCCCGCCGTCGTCAGCAACAGTATGGCCATCCTTATCGCCGCGCCGATCTCCTCGTCGTCATCCTTCTGCGATTCCTCGCTCGAAAGGACGCGGGCATATGGTATGCGGAACGATATCTCGAGCGCGGGTTCGCTCCACGCGAACTCGAACACGCGGCTCTGGATGCCGTGCCCGCCGACAAGGCGCGTCAGTCCCTCGCCGGATTCGATCTCGGCGAAAGCGGCACGCAGTTCCTCGACCGCCTCCGCGCGCTTTGCCTCCATGTCTTTCTCGTTGTTGTCCATGAGTTCCTCCTACTAGTTGACTTCCTGCGAAATCTTGAAGTCCGCGACGATCATATGATGTTGTTGCCTCCTACAATCATGCCCCCGTCAGATTTCGGAGAACGTGATGAACATATTATCGAAATTTTCGCGCTTGTAGAGCGACGGGCATTCCCGCGTCCTGAAGTCGCGCACGTGCTGGAGGTTGGGATCGGCCGTGATCGTGGTGCCGTCGGACTTCTCGATCTCGACGCTCGGAGCGACACCGGTCATCATGAAGAGGTTAGTCTTGTCCTGCCACTGATTGGTCCCGTAAACCTTCCCGGCTTCTTTGAGCTTCTTGGCGTGTTCGATGGCCTCGTTCAGGCGCGATTCCGTAGCCGTCAGCGCTTCCTTCGAGATTCTGGGCGCGAGGGAGTTGAGGTAGTCCTGCTTCTTGGCGGGGAACTTGTCCATCTCCATCAGCTTGTTGTAGAAATCCTCGTCGATCTCCTCCGGAAGCGCGGTGCTCTGCAGGCCGAGAACGGGGATGGCCGCCATCTTGATTTCCGGCGTCTTCGCCTCCACAAGGTTGACCGTCATGGTGCCGTCGGCGTTCCGCACGAGAGAGGGATCGTTCGACACGCGTTCGTATTCACGTTCCCAGCCCCTGCCGAACAACTTCCTGCAGACATCCTTCAGCTCCGCGTCGAAATCCTCGGCCCTGCTCTTTTCGAGGGCGTATTTCCGGAGGCCGACCTGCCGCGAGCCGAACGCCGCGTCGTTGTCGATGCCCTTGACCGTCACCTCGTGGGTATCCTTGTGGATGTGGACGAAATAGTTGTTCCAGTGGCGGTCGCCCTGTCCGGTGATGAGGTCGAGCCACATCAGCTTGTTGAGCTTCTGGGCGACCGTGCCCTTTATTTTCCTCCGCTCCGCGTCGTCCGTGATCTTATCGCCCAAGTCCATGGGCATGATGCCGTCGTCGCCGCCAGTGCCGTTCATGTACGCGAAGCCGCTGCCTTCGCAGCCCTTGGCCTTTTCCATGAAAACGCCGAACTGTCCGTTGTGGCTGCCGACGGAATACTTGACGACCAGGTCCTTGCAGCCGAACGTCTCCGCGGTGTCCTGCGTGGCGAGGTTCAGGTTCGCAGTCATCTGCTTGCCGACGTAGGCGGTGCCGCCGAGCGACAGTTCGGAAAGGCCGAGGCGGCTTTCTAGCTCGGGCTTGAACACGAATTCCTCTCCGGACTTCATCTTCACGAGGTATGTCTTTCCCGCGCTGCCTGCGCCCAGGGGCTTGGAGCTTACGACGTTCGACTCATCCGCGGCGGGGTTGACGTCGCCGGGCTTGAACCCGCGCGCCTTCGCCTCGACAACGCTGGAAAGCCCAACCTCGCCAAGCATTATCCGGCGCACGTCGCTCGTCGTGATCCCGAGGTCGCCCTTGTCTTCCTTCATCTGTTTGGTCGACTTCATCAGCTCCTTGAACTGCCCCTTGATGATGGTAAGCCCTCCCACCGCCTTGGCGACGCTCCTCGCGACGGACGGCGCGTAGCCCAGCGTCGTCAGCGTGGATTCGAGGTTTTCGAATTCAGGCTTCATGAACTTGGCGATGCACGCGTCGATCTTGGTGTTGAATTGATTGCTATTCAGCGTGCCGGCCGCGCGATCACGAAGAATCCTGATGAATTCGTTCCGCGCCAACTTGAACTCATGTATGATGGGATAGTTGGAGGTGTTCTCCTGAACCACCTTGTCGCCGCCGGGCGCATCCTCGGGGTAAAGGCTCGCCTTGACCTCTTGCAGGAACGTCTCGCGCGCCCGCATCGCAGAGGCGTTCTTCGCGTCGTCGATCCGCGCCGCGGCGGCGTCAAGAACCTTCTCCATCGCATCGAGGAGTGACTTGTCGACTCTGGTGCGCGTGACGTGCGAAGGCTTGCCGTCATTGCCAATGTGCGTGATCTCGATGCCGTTCTCGCGCACATTGGCGATGGCGTTCTTCATCGTCGCCATGTCGCGCTTGAGGCTCAAGATATCCTCGTGGCTCAGCACTTTGGAGCCGTCTGCCGTGAAGGCGTCCAGCTTCTCGATAAGCGGGCGCATCTGCCTTGTGATGTTCTCGTCCAGCTTCTCGAACGCCTCTTTCGTGCCGTGCATCATGATCGCCTCGCGCGGCATGAGCTCATTGAACGTCGCGTCGAGCAGCGTCGTGATCTTCGGGTCATTGATGCCCCTCTTCACGGCATCCTGCTGGGTGAGGTCGTACATCCTGAACACGATGGAGTCGATCTCCGACGCGCGCCTGTCGCACTGGAACTGCAGTTCCGTGAACTGATCCTGCAATTTGGCGTCAACCAGGTCTTTTGGGGCTTGGGCGAGGCGCTCGTTGAACTTGCCGAGCTCCATCGAAAGCGTCTGCTGCGCCTCGATCGCCGACTTCACCGCCTTGGCGGTGGAATTCAAGAAGAAAAAGCCCTTGCTCCAGACGGTTTCGCCTGTTTTCTTGTCCTTCATAAGCGCCTCGGCGAGTTCCCGTCCAGAGAACTTGTCGAGCGCCTTGAGCTTGTCCGCCGCGGTCTCGGCGAGGCTTTCGAGCTTGGAAAGTTGCTTTTGGGTCAGCAAGCCCTTTGCGATGAGCGACGTGCCGATTGTATTGACGTTCTTCACGATGTCTGCGGAGACGGACTTGCCCGCCGCGTTCAATAGCAACACGTCCAGCTGCTGGACGACGCTCTTGGCCTCGGCCCTTGGGGGCTGCGGCACGTTCTGGGGGGCAACGTCACCTTCCGGCAGCAACCCATTGGATTTGTCCTTTTTCGTCATAATAAGCTCAACCGTGGGCCGATAGTCCACGCTCATGTTGTTGAGCCCGCTCAAAGAGTTTATTCCACCCATTAAATTCGTTCCTTTCTATTTTGTATACACTCCAACCCCCAAAAGGTTACAGCATAACTCCGCTTTTGCCGCGCATAGAATGATAATGACTAGATTTCGTCCATGTTGATGACGCCAAGCACGGCAAAGGGTTACAACTATTTCTTTGTTGTTGTTTTCATCGTTTCTTGTCTGATTCTGCTAATTAGAAGGAGGATATATTATACCAAATTTCCCCCGCCAAAGGGGGGAGGATATGGGAGAAAGAAGTGCAAATGAAGGCTTCAGCCTCGCCTTACGGCTTGCCGAGCCGAAGCTCAGCTTCGCTGAGCAAAGGCTGGTGGAGGTGGAACACTTAAAACGAACCTTCTAAGAATAGAGGAATGTCGCCCATATTTTAGGTGACGGTTCGTTTGAAGCATGTCATCTGTCATTTGGAAACGCAAATATTGCATCACATTTCCGCCGAATCGGTGACTTTTTCTCCTGACGGCTTTCAAACGGAACATTCTCTATTTTGTTTTGGGAATAGGGACCATTGGTTCTAAAATCATTCTGGGGTATCTCAATGGTCGACTACCACATGGTCATCACATCAGTTCATCCCAACGCATTGTTGGCCGCCCTATTTTGTCGCCTCAAAACGGATGGGTTATATTAGGACCTCGTCTATCATACTCTCATCTCATCTCGACAAGAACCTTGAAGAAACGCATGTATTTTACATAGGTCGGTTCATTGATGACGGTCCAGTCAGGATCAGCAAGGTTCTCCTTTCCAAGAAAATAGTAATTGCGCAACATCGTTTCGCTACCTGGCAGAACAGGGTCGTAGGAGATTTCGGCAATACCATCGTACACTCGGTCAATCCGAACTGTGAACTTGGCATCAGGATTGGTTGGATCAATGCCCGCCACATACGCTTCAGCCAGCGTGTAGCGGGGGTTTGCGGCTTTGATCATAAAAGCATCGGATGGGGTGGCAGCTCCACATTCCTTGCCGTACTTATCAAACCACATCAGGAACGATGGTGAAGAGATGTCAACAATAAGCTCGAGTTCTGAATCGTCAAGATACTCAATGCGCGCGCCCTTCCATGTGCCGGGGATCGGAACGCCCCATCCGAATGAATCTGGGCGCACACGCACCACACAGTCGTCGCGCAGTTCGTCGAACCATTGCAACCGTTCTGCTGACGCCGCGCGATAAATGATGTTGGTGATGCACTGGTCGTTTGCAAACATCCCGGAGTCGATTCCACTTATGTTCTGCGGCAGATCTATTGATGTAAGCGTCGTACAGTACACAAACGCAGAAGTACCGACATCCACAACTGATCTTGGAAGCACAATCGAACGTAACGCGCGACAATTGTAAAATGCTTCAGTGCCAATCGTTCGAAGTCCGTCCGGAAGATTGACTGACTGCAACGCAGAGCACCAGCCGAATGCGCAATTCGGGATGTCTGTCACGCCTGCGGGAATGTCCATGTGTTCAAGCGCCATGCACTCGGCAAAGCAGCTTCCGCCCAGCGATGTCACCGATTCTGGCAGGGCGATTGCCTGTAGATTGCGGCAGCCTGCGCACGCCAGTCTGTCGATTGACTTCAACGTGGCCGGCAACGAAAGCGACTGACACATGGCCGGAACGGCGCATAGAATTGTTTTCGCCTTGTTGTACAGGACGCCCCCCTCCGACACGAAGGCAGGATTGCCAGCGCCGACATAGATTGCCCTAAGAGCATAACTGCGTGCAAACGGCTGATCGGCGTACCCCCAGCCCCACTGGATTACAGATGACGGGATTGTGACTGTTTGAACCGTTCTGTCATACGAAAGCATTGACCCACTCAACGAGGTTACGGGGTAACCGTCAACTGAAGACGGAAACGATACGTCCACGGTTTTCGGGGTGAAATCTTGAATGTCAGCGTTTCCATTACGGAGTCTGTATGTCCACGTAATACCACCGACGGTTGATTCGAGGGCATACGTTGAGAGCGATGCTAGAATCGTTATGATAACTACACCAACCGCACGAAAAACTACATTATGCCATTGCAAAAGCACGTTCCGTATTATACGCTTTTGAGCGGTTTCATGCAATATGGGGTAGAACAATTCCTCCAAGTGACATCTCCTTGGGTCCGCGTTTGTCATGGCACATATTATAAGATATTCACGATTCGCCGATAAGGGGTTGCGAGAACAGATGCCTGTTGGCAAAGGAGC
This sequence comes from uncultured Verrucomicrobiota bacterium, assembly GCA_947305775.1. Classification (GTDB taxonomy): domain Bacteria; phylum Verrucomicrobiota; class Kiritimatiellia; order RFP12; family UBA1067; genus UBA1067. Next base: position 28,547 of record CAMZEN010000022.1, on the reverse strand, counting down.
GGCCAGCGCCAGACTTGAAATACTGCTCGAGGTGCGCCGCAACGCTTTTGTTGCGAACTGCTATTGCCGCATCCACAACCCACGGGACGAATTTGGAAGTGTGGGGAACTTGGCCGGAATTATGCTTTTCCAGTCTTGCCTTCAGGTCTTCTGTCATGCCGACATAATGATGCGTATGGGTTGCCACGTCTGAAAGCATATAGACATAATGAAAACCGGTCATGATTCGTTTACCTTTCTGTTCTTTGTAAACCCTTGCCACATTGCCCGCCTTCCACCTGCGCATCTTCGATGCTTCGGCGCGACGAGTCGGCACGACAAGTCGGCGCGGCACCATCCTTCCCCTTCGGGTTCGGCTTCAGCCTCGCCTTACGGCTTGCCAAGCCGAAGCTCAGCTTCGCTGAGCGAAGGCTGGTGGAGGTGTGGACTCTCAAACGGAACACGCAAAAATAGGGACCGCCGTTCCCTATTTCCCCAAAGTTCCGTTTGAAGCGTCTCATCTGTCTGTTGAAAACTCCATTATTATTTCGCTTCCCCGCCGATGCGGTGAGTTTTTCTCCTGTGGACTTTCAAGCGGAACATTCTCTATTTTGTTTTGGAAATAGGGACCATTGTCTCTAATTGACTTATCACATTAATAAGACATTCATTTCTTATCTACTTCCAAGAGGCGACGCATAATGTCCACGGTAATTGTGTCTGTGTCATAAGGCAATTCACACTGTTTTAAGGCGTCTTCTAGATCTTTTTTATTAGTGCATTTTATAATTAAATCCTCAATGTTAATGTCTTTCCTTTGCAAAATACGTAATGCGTCATCAGACCATTTATCGGCATAGCCCCATTCGTTAAATTTGCGCTTGATCTGTTGCGGATCGTTCTCAAAATATACACGGAAGACGGTGGCCGCGATAAAACAAGCGTGCTTATCAATACTGCCATCAACCTCCTTAGGCACTTCTTCAATTTTATTGCTTTTGAGCCAATGACACGCCCTATGGGCTCCTACAGCTGCGGTCCCTGCAGCTGAACCAGATGCCACTACTGTACCCCATCCTACCGCCCCGATTATTATCTTCCCCAAAAGTGGAACAATGATTGCAGTCCCTCCTGTAGCCATTACAACTGCCGCCACACCGGCCGCAGCTGCCGCCCCCCAGCACAACGATGTAACCCATTCGTCTCCGAGAGTGCGCGATAGCTGCTTATAAAATTGTTTCGGATTTGACAACGCACCAGTCATATTTGGGTTGGTGGCGGGATTATAATCAGTTGGAATATCAAGGAAAGGTTTGAATATCAAATCATCATTCATGGCCGAGCTTTACTGTTTCAGGTGGGTGGTTGGCATAGCTTCGCGGCCGTCAGCATTGACGTGTCTGACTTTTCCTACGAAGCTGTGCCTCTTTAAAGTCGATTAATTTCTAACGACATAGTTGCCAACGCTATCTCTCACTTGACAAAAAACGACCAGGGAATAATCCATGGCAAATCCTGCAAGCCCGCCGGCTACCGCAAGAAAAGGGGTCACAGATGAGGATAGAAAAGGTCCAAGGAGTGGAATGGCACATAGTAACATTCCAAGGATCAGTCCAACGACCGCGCCTCCAATAGCATGAGGGAAACGCCGTACTCCATCGATGATGATATTCAATACGACTTTGCCTACCTCAACTACACTATCGCAGATCTTTTTCGTCATGCGGATCAGACTTCTAAGAAACACTTTCAAGTTGTCCGAGACATCAAGCCGGTCGATAAAATTCTCATAAGCCTCGTTTGACAGGATCTTCTCATTCTTCGCAAGATTCAAAAATGCTTGCTCATCAAGACGAGGAAGTTTTTCAAGTTCCTTTTTGATGGTTTCTTCTGTTATGGTTGGTTTTGCTGCTTCCATTGTTTTATCTTTTTTTCTTTGCGTTAAACACCGGGTATTATACCATAGGCGCAGTCATGAGGCAATGGCTGTCGGGCCATTTCACGGGTAAGTTCAAGGTCAGACGTTCTCTTTCACCGTCTTGACGCTGGCGGTGAGAAGCTTGACGAGCGCGGTGCAATCGGCGCAGAGAGAGTCGAAAGCAGGTGACGGCTTGACAAGTTCACTATCGCGCAGGAGCTCAAGCCAGTACTTGGTCTCGGCGGCTTCCTTGAGCACTATTCACTATCACCTATTCCCTATTTTGGAGGTGAGGACTCTCAAACGGAACCCGCAAAAATAGGGACCGCCGTTCCCTATTTTCCCAAAGTTCTGTTTGAAGCATCTCAGCTGTCTGTTGAAAACTCTATTATTATATCGCTTTCCCACCGATGCGGTGAGTTTTTCTCCTGTGGACTTTCAAACGGAACTTTCTCTGTTTTATTTTGGAAACAGGGATCATTTATGAGATGGACTTGTCTGTGGCTGCGTCCTCGCCGTGACCGACACGGCACAGGTACGTAAAACCACGAAGCCCAAGGTGAATTTCTCCGACCTTCGGCGACGGAAGGAACGATGAATCTCGCTCTGTTAAAACATGGTGTTGTTCGTTTTCACTTCGGGCTTGTTTTGATTGATCACACCATCATTCTTGCCGTTCTGACCTTGCTTATTCGACTTGCTTGATTTTTCACCAATTTCTCGTCTCGCGTTGATACTGTCCGTTATCATATTGTGTGCTTCCGTAGCGGCGGCAAGTGTCTTTGTGCTGATGCCCAGCGTCACTTGAATTTCACCGGATGTCTTGCTTCCTTCGGTCGGGATTTTGACGGTCTTCAATGTTACAACACCCGAAAGTATTGCAGCAGAACGAACGGTCAAGGTCTCCTTGATGGACTCCATATTCTCTCTCGTGACGCTCTTCTTCACAACTTCGCCATCGTCTGTCTGCGTTAGAACTGCCTTGGACATTCGGCCTTCTCCACTTGTGGTGGATTCTTCAACTTCTACAACTTCATTGAAGAATTTGGAAAGCGCTGCCTTGGCGCGTAGTTCGGCAGCCTTTGTCTTGCTGCGAATGTCTCGCGCATCTCCGAAGTCATATGATGCCGTGCCGCGAGAGAATATCTGAAGCGAGCCGTCGTTTTCGTTACGGACTAGGCTCACTCCGTCCGGCTGAGAAAGAACTTCTTGAACGGCAGGATTGGAAGCGTTCTCTTTGACGCCATCCCTCTCCTGTCCCTGTGCGAATGTTGCGGATGCAACGAGAGCGCAAGCCGCAAGTGTCATCATCTTCATTTGGATTACTCCTTTGCTGTTGGTTGTTGTTTTGGTTTGAGGGTTTTACTCCTCGACCGAAATTGAGGCTGTTGCAATCTTGGCTACATCATCCTTTGGAACATCTATACAGACCCACTTCACATAGCTCTTTGTAACGCCGCCTACGAGAGGCGTGAGCAACCACATACGAGCACCTGCATAATCTGGATATTCGCCCTCGTCTAAAACTACACAGGCAAGATTTGATATGTCTATATTCTTTACAGCAAATGTAGTACCAATGATTTCTTCTCCCTTCGCATCTAGAAAACACAAGTCATATGTTGTCTTTTCAAATGTAGTGTTGTTATAATCAACTTTACCATTTCCAAGGATGAACTTGTTTTGCCATTTTACTATCTCGCTAACACATTCATAAGAAACCTTGTAGATGCTCCCGGATAACGTGTTGCCACGTGCTGACTTCACTAAAGCAATATTGAAGTTACAATTTTCTGGCATGGTTTCCATCGGGCCAAAGTTGCTGTTTTCTCCTTGTATAAATATTCGTCTAACAAACCGTTCCTTCTTCTGAAAAGCCTCGCGGTTATCGTCCTTAATCTTATTTGTGAATTTATAATAGTCGCACCTCCCGAATCCATGAAAAATATGTGCTTTCCCATCAACTAGCGTGGAGAGAAAACACATTCCCTGATATTCTTCATTCAGTGCTAATCCCGATTTGGCAAGAGGATAAATATTCTTGTGGAACACGCAAGAATCGTCTTCTCGCTTATCCTCACAGCGTGTCATGACACCAGACTTGCCTTTTCTCTTATTACCATATTCCTCATCTGCAAAAGCATTGTAGGCTTTAATCAATGACAATTCGTTCTTTAGTGCCAGTCTCTTTGCTGGTACTGTCTTAATTTGATCAAGAATGCGCGTCCATCGTGGAACGAATTCCTCGTAGTAGATTGTTCCATTGACTTCTACCCTTATTGGATACCATAGTCGGACAAGATTCGCATCTTCTGGAACGGATTCAGTCATAGGCTTTACTGAGGCGAGAGAAGCCTTCATAAGCTGTTTTACGGGTGAAAGGTTCTCCAACTCATTTTTGAGGATGGCTACGGCATCCGCCTTCCTCTTGAAATCCGTGACAATCTCTGCGTGAAGATTCTTGCTGACGTCTGAAAGTTCTGATTTCTGTGCTGGCATCACGCCTTTTATCTTTCTTGTGAGTGCAAGTTTACGCACATCAGCCAGAATTGTTACTGTGATTAGTCCTGTATCAGATTTGCTTTCTTTCGCTATCTTGTAGCTCTCAATGTATGCATTGGACTGTGTTAGTATCTGGTCTTTGACCAAATCCTCGTTTTTCACCATCTGCTCTGCATCGACATACAGACCGACCGCTTGCTCAACAGCATCGCGATAGGCATCTTTCAATGCCTCCATCTTTGTCACGCCAATACCTTTGCCGCGTACTTTGACCGTATCGGCATTCTCGCAGAAACCAGCTATGGCAAGTAAAGAAATTGCCATCAACAAGCATTTTTTCATTTTTTAGTTTCCTTTTTGCACCATTGCTCTTTTTGCACCATTACTTTCATAAGCCGCCTATGGCGCAATTCGCAAGCGGTATGATTCATCCACGCAGATGCAGTCCTCATCGCCTATCTTAACGACGCGGACAACTGTTCCTCTGATCTCGAGTTTGCTTGTCTTCTTCATTGCTGTCTTTTCCTCCGCAAACCTGATAGTCGCTTCAAAGTATGTGTATTATAGCATTTCTTGGTCTCTCGCGCATGAACGAAATTTTAGAGTTCACCTGTAGCATTCTAAACAAACCCATGTCCGAAAGTTGTGGGGATTTTCGGACTAATCGCATTTGACACCTGTAAAATAAGGCTCAAATGTAGTCCGAAATTTTCGGACTACATATTGGGAGACAAATAGGAACCGCCCCCAAATAGGGCCTTGTCTCCAGAGAAAACAGCTCGTAATAAGAGAACCACTCTATAGTTCGAAATCGCAAATGCGCAAAAGCGTCGCTTTATACACGAAATTAAGAGCGTTTATCTTGAAGCAGGAAGAGTGGCATCATGTGATGCCACTCTTCGACATGGTGGAGGTGAAGGCTCTCAAACGGAACCCGCAAAAATAGGGACCGCCGCTCCCTATTTTCTCAAAGTTCCGTTTGAAGCATCTCATCTGTCATTTGGAAACGCAAATATTGCATCACATTTCCGCCGAATCGGTGACTTTTTCTCCTGACGGCTTTCAAACGGAACATCCTCTATTTTGTTTTGGGAATAGGGACCATTGTCTCTGTTAGCGAGTTTCCGACCAGTCTATGCTTTCATCTGCCGAAGTTCACGGGGCGAGATTGTTTCTGGCGGGAGTGGCCGTGATTCCCTCCGCCAGAGGAATACGGTTGAAGGTACTGCTCGGCGGGAGGGGGCGCCGTTACTAATCCGGAAACTTTATCCTTGGTGCTCACATGAAGAATCAGCAGCAATCACCGGTTGAGAGTTAGCCTAACTATCCAATACAAAGAATTCGCGCCAAGTACAGTAAAGAGAATCGGAAGAAATAGCGCCGATAGGTTCATGCCGCTGAAGCACATAACGACAATGTAGGCAAACATGCATAAAAGAGCCAGTTTAGTCGTGCTCATGAAATGCCATGTCAAGGACAGCACCCGAACATGGTTCTCTTTTGTGATCTTGACCACGGTATTCCAATGCTTCGGGAATAGTTCCACTGCCGACATGAGGCCGAACACCGTCCACATGATGGCAATCAGCATCCAAATCGTGCTCTTGCTGCCATATCCGTCTATGACGCCATCCGCGCCATAATGTACGGGAATCCTGTCCGGCAACGATCCGTATCGGCATGCCACCCAGATCGTACATCCAACCAACAGGACGGCACAAAGGCCATCGACGAGGCAGACGAGTCGCGTACGCTTCAGGTTGCAGGTATGGTAGTCGTTTTTTGCGATTTGCATATCAGACTCATTTCTTGTTGCTTGGCATTAAAAGTGTCTTGCGGCGAAGGCGTGGCCGCTACCGGACTTTAAGTAGCGCTCAAAAGCTTGTGCCTTTGCAAGCGTTTCGAATGCAATATAGGTTTCCACCTTCCAGGGAAGAAACTTGGACGTATGAGGAACTTGCCCTGCGTTATGTTTTGCGAGGCGGGCGCGGAGATCGGAGGTGCTGCCGATGTAGCGCTGGTCTGGATGGGAGAGACTGCGAAGGATATAGGTGTAGTGCATGAAAGGCAAGTCCTATGATTGGTGTTTCATTGGTGAATCACTTTTCCTCTTTTACTTTTTCGGTACTTGGTCCTCCTGCGCGGCTTCGCCGACTACGGAGGACACCATCCTTCGCTCGGCTGACGCCGCTACTCCTGTCAAGCCTGATGGCTTGCCATCCGTAGCTCGGCATCAGCCGAGCGAAGGATGGTGGAGGTGAGGGGAGTCGAACCCCTGTCCGAAACAGCTCCGACCAAACTTCTACGCGTGTATTGCGCCATTGATCTCGGACGGGGTACGCCGACGCACGGGCTTATCCCCATCCATCCGCTCGATTCGGCTCCCTCAGGCGGGCGAGCGGAGCTCCCCTGAACGAGGTCTGCTAGATGATGTCTTGCCGCTCAGCAGACGTCGGCGGTTCGACATGGCGGCCTTTACTTAGGCGGCCAGAGCATAATCGCTGTTCGCAATTATAGTTTTTTCCCGTTTTTTAACGTGGCCAACGAGAATCCACGACGCGCGATCTGACCTCGGCATGTCCCGTCGAAACCGGATCACCCCCATTGAGGGATTTGCGGCGTATTATACCATAAATCCGCCGCCCGTGTGTAAGGTCCACTCTTACCCGACGAAGCGGACGTTGCGACGATATGACAGGAATGGCGCAGTGCCGCTTTCCGCCGCGGCATTGGTGCCGTAGGTCTCAACGACCAGCCTGCAATCGCGATTTGCTGGCGGCGCATCGAGCCGCAGCCGTGCCTTAAGGTAGTGGTCGCCGGACACCAAAATATCGCATTCGCCCAGTTTCACGCCGTCAAGCGTCTCAAGACTCACACGCCCTTTCACGCTATCGTCGCCGGCGGACTTTTCCGGCACATAGATTTCGCTGCCCAAAAGGGTTATGTCGTTCTCAGTATCGACCTCGCCCTTTACGCCCTTCGGTCCGCCGATCACAAAGTCCAGCCCAGACGATTTACGCGCCTCGTTGACAAGGCGCATGTTCGACAGCGAATACCTAAGCGCCGGACTCACCGTAGCGCGAATCTCAACATGGTTGGTCTTAGGGTCCGCCGGATCGTTCTCATGGTCCAAAGTACCGGTCGCATAAGGCTTGAGCGTAACGAGGTTGCCAAGGCGTACACTGCGGCCCGTCAGCGCGATATATTGTGGAATAACATCGCAAATGGCATTTAACACACTCTCTACGGCCGACACATGAAGGTTGAGCCCGGCCGAGCGAAGCTCGTCCCCCAAAGAGCCGATGTCGACAATATTGTCGTTGTCGTCCTCCAGCTTTAGGCGGTATTGCGTGGCGCCCTTCGGGTTCCATATAGGCACAGGCTTGAACTTCATGCCGCCGTCCAGCGCAAAATTGTCCCGTCTCAGGACCATGTCAAACCGAGACTGCTGTGGACGGCTGCTCACCCTTTTAGGTGCCATTACCGATGTTTTAACCATAATGTTACATACCTCTCATTTTTGACCCAGTAGCATTATACCACATGCACGGCAGGAAGCGCAAGAGTGGTGCGCACCAAAAGTTACAATGTACTAGTACTTTTGATCAAAAGTACTAGTACATTTGCGCAAAAGTACTAGTACATTTGGCCAAAAGTACTAGTACTTTGTAACTTTCCCTCCTAAGGGGCTCTGCGCGAACTGCCGATGCCGCATTTTTGGTATAATATATAGGCATGAAACCTGCCTGGAGCATACTGCCGGAAGAATGGAAGTCAATCCTTGCCGAGAAGGGCCTGCGCACATTCCGCGCTGACCAGATTCTGCATGCCCTCTACCGCGACTACATTGACGATTGGGACCAGGCGACAACCCTCCCGAAAGACTTCCGCGAGGTTCTCAAGACAGAGTTCCCTTTAACCTCCGCAAAGACGCTCGACGTATCAAACGCCGCGGACGGCACGCGTAAGCTTCTGATCGGCTTTGCCGACGGCAACTCTGTGGAGACCGTGCTGATTCCTGCGACGGGACGCTTCACGCAGTGCATTTCTACTCAGGTCGGTTGCGGAATGGGCTGCGCTTTCTGCGCGAGCGGATCGCAAGGCGTAATAAGATCGCTTACCGCCGACGAGATCGTCGCCGAGTACATGGCCGGACGACGCCTCGGCGAAATAACGAACATTGTGGTGATGGGCATGGGCGAACCTTTCGCCAACTACGACGAGACGATGCGCGCGCTCAAGCTGATAAATGCGGGCAAGGGACCGAACCTTGGTGCGCGGCACATCACGCTTTCGACTTGCGGAGTCGTGCCCGGCTTCGCGCGTCTCGCGGCAGAGGGCATACAGTTCGAGCTTTCCGTTTCGCTGCATGCACCAAACGATGAGCTGCGCTCGCAACTCATGCCAGTCAACCGCAAATGGCCAATCGATGAACTGCTTGCGGCATGCGCGGACTACACGCGCAAGACCAAGCGCATAATCACTTTCGAGTACACAGTAATAAAAGGAGTGAACGATTCGCGGGGTTGCGCCGAGGAACTGGCGCGGCAGGTAAAGCGCGTGCCTATGGCGAAAGTGAATCTGATTCCCCTTTCGCCGGTTTCGCACCGTCCGGACTTCAAGACTCCGGACGACTCGACAATGCTGATGTTCCTGGATGTCCTTATGAAGCATCATGTTCAGACGATGCTGAGGCGCTCGCGGGGCAAAGATGCGGACGCCGCTTGTGGGCAATTAAAATTGCGCCACACGACGGAAGGAAATATGATATAATTTCTTACCGAACCAATGAAAACCGTTGAGGAATATTACAAGATTCTGGCGCCAAAGCTGACAAACTGGCTTGTGGCGTCCGGTTCACCTTACGCCGAGGCGTGCGACTTGGTGCAGGAAACGTTCGTAAAAATCTGGAATATGCGGCAGGACCTGCACGATGATGAAGAGGCCGTTTCGGGGTTGGTCTTCACGATTGCCAGGAACCTCCGCAAAAACCATGCACGCAGTGAGAAGCATATCGTCCTCCAAGGCGAGATAGGCGAAGACGAAGGCGGCGAAGCGCCGCCATCGGCCACGACATCAGCCGCCGACCGCGAATACCTGAGACGCAAGCTTACCGAGGCTTTTGCCAAACTTCCCCCGATATTGCGCGACGCATACACGCTCTTCCAGGTGGGCGGAATGTCCATCCACCAAATTTCCTTGCAGACCGGAGTATCGGAAAGCTTGGTTAAAGTGAGGATTTTCAGGGCAAAAGAAAAGCTCAAGGAACTTCTCGCTGATCTCAAAAAAGAAATTTGATGAAATTGTGTAACCTTTTGTCTGCTCATGTGTAAACACGGTGAAGGAGAAAAAAATGAACATCAATTTCAACAACATTTACACAAGCACCGCGATAGACACGCAGGCGATTCAGACATCATCCGATGTTGAATCGGCCAAGGAGAAGGCTACGAACCTTGATTCGTTCGAGCTGACGATTTCACAGGCCAAGGCGACGATCGAAGACATAAAGGCGGCAGGTCTGCCGGAAGATGCGCTTAAGCGTGATGATGATCTTGGCAAGCTTGTCTCTTACGCATTTTCGCTACCGCCCCCTCCATTCCCTGAAGTTTAACGGTATAAAGGAAAACAGCTCGAGACATTTTCCTTAGAACCTTTTGGTCTCGCCACACTGACTTGGGAGAACTGGCGTCCTCGCTAAAACTGCCTTCGTTGTTTTTGATATAATGTCGGGCATGAAGAACAAGATAGTCGTCATCATACCGGCATATGAGCCGGAAGGCATGCTCGTGGAGCTCGTCAAGTCGCTACAGGCGGACTTCGAGCGCATTGTAGTTGTGGACGATGGCTCCAAAACGGCAGATTCCGTTTTTGAACGCGTTGCGCAAATCGATTGCGTCACGCTTATCAGGCACGACGTCAACCGCGGCAAAGGCGCTGCCCTCAAGACCGCTTTCGCCGCCATCTCAAAAGACTTCCCCGATGCGGCGGGTGTCGTTACCGCCGATGCCGACGGACAGCACCTGCCCGAAGACATCGCGGCCGTGGCGAAATCCACGCTCGACCATCCTGACCGCTTCACTCTCGGCGTTCGCGCATTCGACGGGAACGTTCCCTTAAGGAGCCGCTTCGGTAACGCCTGGTCGCGCTGGTTCTTCTTTCTCCTTACAGGCACGATGGTCTACGACACACAGACCGGGCTTCGCGGAATACCGGCCAAGTTCCTGCCAGCCCTGTGCGAAATGCCTGGCGACCGCTACGAATACGAAGGGCGCATGCTGGTCGCCGCTGCGAGGATGAAGCAGAAGCCCGAGCAGGTGCGCATAAAGACCGTATATCTGGAAGGCAACCGGACAAGCCACTTCAATCCGATAAGGGATTCGCTGCGTACGCAGTCCGCCCTTCTGGCCGCACGCTTCTCGCCCATGCCGAAATTCCCGCAATGAAACCTGTAGTATACATCGACCGCAAGACAGGCGAGCGCATCGAAGAGTCCGTCATGGGCGATGGCGCCCTGCGCTTCGCATACGAAACCCTTTTGGGCCGCACGCTGTGGCCGCTCCTGTTCGGCTCCAAAGCCATATCATCGCTGATGGGGCTCTACTACGATTCGCCGCGCTCGCGCAAGTCGATAAGGTCGCTGACTTCGATTCCAGGCTGCCGTCCCGAGGAAGCGGAGAAGCCGGCCGAAGAATACGGCAGCTTCAACGAATTCTTCACGCGGCGCCTCAAGCCAAACGCGCGGCCGATAGGGGACGGCTTCACAAGCCCGGCGGACGGACGGCTCATGCTGTATCTGAACGCTGATGCCGACATGCCCTTCCCGCTCAAGGGCGCGACGCGTCGTCTAAGGGACGTGTTCTCTCCCAACGCCTCGCCCGACGTGGCGGGCAGATGCTACGACATAGCCGTCGTAAGGCTGGCGCCTGTAGACTATCACCGCTTCCACTTTCCGTGCGACTGCAGAACCCCTGCACCTCTGCACACCATCAAGGGCGAATACCACTCGGTCAATCCTATCGCCATTGCGAAACGTCCCGACCTGTATGCCGACAACGAACGCCAGATCGTCATGTGCGAAGCGAGCTTTGGACGATTCTGGATGGTGGACGTCGGCGCTTTCGGCGTCGGCACGATAGCGCAAACCTACTCTGGCGTCGAGCACAAAAAGGGAGACGAGAAAGGCTACTTCAAGTTCGGCGGCTCAACCATAATGCTTGTCGCCGAGGCAGGCAGACTCAAGTTCGATGACGATCTTGTGAAGAACTCCGCGGCCGGACTTGAGACGCGCGTCCTCTGCCGCGAGAAGATAGCCTCTTTCTGACGGACTGAACAGCCGTTCCTAAATCAAAGGAACGGATAGAGTACGGCTGGCGCGAAGACGAGCGAATCGAACATATCGAGGAGCCCGCCCATTCCGTTCGTGAACTTGAAGGCGGTCGAATCCTTTACGCCAATCCATCTCTTGAACTTCGACTCGACGAGATCGCCGAATGTACCTACGATGGCAGCGGTCGCGCCAAGGGCAAGCGACTTCACGAGCGAATAGCCGGTGCCATGCATCCAGCAGCATGATACCAGGCACGACGCGAAGATCGACCCGGCCATGCCCTCCCAGCTCTTGCCGGGCGATATAGTCGGGCACATCTTGTGGTTGCCGCCCTTCATCAGCTTGGCCGACGTAAGACCGAAGGCAAAACCGCCGACATCGGAAAACTTAATGATCATTATGACATAAAGGAACATCAGGTTGCCGGACATCGGAGCGCCATTCTTGAACGCGACCGCCAAGAGTGCACCGAATCCTCCAAGCACCACGACCAGACCAAGCGCCAGCATCAACAAGCCGTTGAGCGAAGTAAGACGTACCTTCTGTCTGAGAAGCATCGCGTATTCCGCAAAGGCCAGCAAAGCAAGCAGCTCTATCACGCCAGGGAAAACCGAGAGGGGCGCGAACAATATCGCCAGCAGGACAGCCATGCCCACCGCCAGCCCAGTAACAGTCCGCTTAAGTACAGGATTGATCATTTAAGTCTACCTCCCATGCGCCTTTCGCGCTTGGCATACGCCATCATCGCCTTGTCGAATTCTTCTTTGCCGAAATCCGGCCAGAACACATCAGTAAAATAGTATTCGCTGTAGGCAGATTCCCACAGCAGGAAGTTGCTGGTCCTTAGCTCTCCGCTTGTGCGGATTATTAGATCGGGGTCGGGGATGTCCGGCGCATATAGATATGCGCGAAACGCCTCCTCGGTCAGCTCGCCATCGGGGTCCGCCCTACGCCATGCGTTCGCCGCGTCGACTATCTCGGCGCGTCCGCCGTAGCTAAGCGCGACGGCAAGCGTGAATTCGCCGTCCTTCGTCGCCTCCTCAAGCCCGGCGATCTCCTTTCGTATCTTCGCCGATAGGTCGGCGAGTCGTCCCACGGCGCGAAAGCGCACGCTGTTCGCAATAAGCTCGTCCTTCTTGGACCTGATGTAGCGCGAAAGCAGCGACATGAGCCCCGTGACCTCGGCCTTGGAGCGCTTCCAGTTCTCCGTAGAGAACGCATATACGGTGAGATACTTTATTCCGGCCTCGCGGCAGTAGTGCATCACCCTGTCAAGCGCTTCCGCTCCGGCGCGATGACCGTCTATGCGCAACTTGTTGTGGGCCTTCGCCCACCGTCCGTTGCCGTCCATTATGATCGCCAAATGCTCCATGGGCGGATATTATATCAAAAATGGGTTTGTGTCCTTCTCGTGCCCGATATCCGTGAACATCCCATGTCCAGGGATTACATCAGTATCGTCGGGCAGTCTCTTGAGCGTTTTGATGCTGTCCATGAGCGTCGCCATGTCGCCGCCAGGCAGGTCGGTGCGTCCGACCGAGCCCGCAAAAAGCGTATCGCCCGAAAGAAGGACCTTCTCATCCTTGAAGTAGTAGCACATTCCGCCAGGGGTGTGGCCCGGCGTAAAGATCGGCTCTAGCCCGTGCCGTCCAGCCAATGTTCTTACGTCGCGAATGTTGTTGGGCTTGCCGATCGGCAGATAGTCGGGCGGGAAGCTGTTGAGCGGATGGGTCAGAACCTTTTCGTCCTCAGGCGACATGTACACGGCAAGGTTCGGCCATTTGGCCTGCAAGCCCGGCACAGCGCCAATGTGATCAAAATGTCCGTGAGTGAGGATTATGGCTTCGGGCTTCAACTTCGCCTTTTCCAAAAGCGCCGCAATGCGGTCCGCCTCCGCCCCCGGATCGACAATCCAAGCTTCGTCACCCCAAGAGAGTATCGAGCAATTTACTTCAAAAGAGCCAACCTGAATTGTTTTTCTGTCCATGGTGATATTATACCAAAATCCACTGTGCCCTATTTCGCAAAGAACAGGTTCCGCTGGAGGCGGGCCTGGGCTTCGAGCATGGATATGCCGTTCTCAACACGGCATCCGGCCGCACGGGCGCGCGCCATAAGCGGAGTTTCTTCAGGAACGTAGCGAAGGTCATACACCATTTCGCTGCCGCCGAACTCGTACTCGGGTATAGGATCGACGGGCGTAGCGTTCACTATCAAGTCGAATCCTTCCGTCAGCGGGCGCCTGTGGAACACCTCGACATTTGCCGCGCCGAGCCTTTTTAGCGCGCAATGCACCGCCTTCGCCGCGCCGCCGTCGCCAAGAAGCGCAACCTTGAGACCAGCAAGCGAATCCTTGCCGACAAAAGCGCATATCGCCTCACCAAAGCCAGGCTCGTCCGTATTGTAGCCGCGCTTTGCGCCGTCCCTGAAGACCACAGTGTTGACCGCGCCAATGCTGCGCGCAGCCTCATCGATAGAATCCAGATGTGGAATCACGCTTTCCTTGTGTGGAATCGTTACCGCCATCCCCTTCACGTCGCATCTCCCGGCAAAGCGCAAGGCTTCCTCGATCGTCTCGGCCGGATACGAAATCATCTCGGCCTTGCGTCCATCCCTGGCGTAGGCCGCGTTGTGTATCTGCGGACTGAGCGTCTTCAGAAGAGGCCATCCGGTGACGCAATAGAGATCCATCGCGAACTCGTCCCAGAACCCGGGATAAGACTTGGCGACGCAACCTGCATCATGTATTATGGCCGGCGAATCTCCGTGCGCGGCAAGTATCGCCGCAGCCATGGCTATTCGATGATCGCCGCGCGGATTCACATCGGACGGCGACACGAACACATCCTCCATCGCCGCAATGCGGTCGCTTTCCTTGAGGCGCAGGCGCTCGGTGCCGACGAAGCGGACGCATCCCCCCAGCGCGTGGTTCACGACCGTGAGCGCCGGGTAGTTGTCTGGACACTCCGACACGTCGATCTCCACCTTTGCGCCAATGGCGTTCGCCTCCGATATCCGCCGCACAAGCTCGCGAACGACACGATCGGGCTGTGCGGAGCTTTCGCTAAGGCCGGAGATTTCGATTTCGCTGCCAAGCGCATTTGCGGCAAACCAAAACGCTGCACCGCTCCAGTCGGCCTCGGGCGCGATCTCAGCCGGTGCAACATACCGCTGGCCTCCTGATATGCGAAAGCCGCCATCCTCGAGACACTCGACATGTACGGAAAAATCTTTCAACACCCTCAACGTCATCTCAACGTAGCCGCGCGATTGAAGCGGGGTAGTGAAACGTATCTCCGAATCGCCTTCAAGAAGCGGCAACGCGAACAGCAGTCCTGTAACAAACTGCGACGAGATATCGCCCCTGAGTTCATGGACGCCGGACTCCAGACGGTCGTATTCGATCATCGGCCTCTCCGCAAGGCGTCCTTCCTTGACGAACGTCGCCTTCATGCCAAGCGCGGCGGCGATCGGAGCGAAGAACCGCAACGTGGACCCGCTCTCGCCGCAATGGAGAACGACCGAACGAGACGAAGACTCGCGAGCCGACAAAAGCGCACCAATGCACCGTCTGGTGGCTGCGATGTCAGCGCTTTCATAATCAGAAGTTTCGGGTAGCTTGGCGCCTGCGAGGAAACTCGCTATCATCAACCTGTGCAGGTGTGATTTCGACGGAGGCGGAGTTATGCGGCCACGCAAGCGACGCGGCAGCACTATCCGTGCGCGCTCGTCCAAATGATGCTCGAACGACGCATAGTGCGCACGGCGCTCCTCAAGCTTGTTCCCAAGCGGGCGAGTGCCCTTGGCCGCCTCTATGCGCCGCGCTATCGTCTCGTCATCAACATCGAGAACCACCACGAATCCATTGGCTTCCGCCCAAGCCCTGTTCCCTGGGTCTAGCAAGGTTCCGCCGCCAAGCGCGACGATGGGCGCCTTGGCCTCGCGAAGCGCTTCGCTCTCAATCCGCCTGAAGGCGGCCTCGCCGTCAGCGGCAAAGATCTCCGGTATGGATCGGCCGACCTTGCGGACAATCTCCTCGTCAAGATCGACGTACATCCTGCCGAACTCTTTTGCGAGCCGCTTCGCCAGCGTCGTCTTTCCGCTCGCAGGCGGACCATACAAGTACAAAGCCTTCACAGCTTCACCGCCCTTACGTCGCCCCAACCGCAAGGCAGCGCGAACACTACTCCGCCGGCCTCGCGTTTCTTGTCGCCGCTCATGAGCGGCTTTAGGCTTTCAAAGGAAAGGCCGTCGGGCAGCGCCGTAGGCAGACCGGCCAAAGCAAAACGCTCCGCAAGCTCATCAGCCCACCCGGGCTTGGCAAGCCCAAGCCGCTCTGCAAGGCGAGCCTCCTCGATGCAGCCGATCGCAACAGCCTCGCCGTGCGAGACGGCGTAGCCGGTAGCCTTCTCGATGGCATGGGCGACGGTGTGCCCGCAATTGAGCTTCATGCGCTCGCCAGTCTTCTCAAGAGGATCGCTGCGGACGATGCGCACCTTAACTGCGAGGTTTTCGCGGATATCATCGGCCGTCGGAAGCCCAAGCGATCCATCCTTGCGGATGAGTCCGCCGATGATCTCATGCTTTATCATCTCCGCCCGTCCATCGGCGATTCTGCGAGGAGGAAGCGTCTCAAGAAAGCCCGTGTCGATTATTACGCGACGCGGCGGATGGAACGCGCCCGCCATGTTCTTGCCGCACTCGAGGTCGCACGCGGTCTTTCCGCCGTAAGAAGCGTCAACCATCGAAAGGAGGGTCGTCGGCACGTTTACCCAATCTATGCCGCGCATCCATGTAGCCGCAGCGAATCCGACGAGGTCGCCTGTCACGCCTCCGCCGACCGCCGTCACGCAATCCTTGCGTCCAAGCCCGGCCTTGGCAAACGCACCCCATATCGCGCACACGGTTTCTATCGTCTTGGATTCCTCTCCGGACGGCACGACGAATATGGCCCTGTCGGCAAGCTTCGGATAAAGCCTCGCGACATTTGCATCTATAACAATGTTTTCTAACCCGCCGCCGTCGACCGGCCGGTATTCGATGCCGCTTTCCTCCGACACGAATGCGTCAAGAATGGCAAGCGCGGCAAGCGCCTCAACCACAGGCACCGCCCTCATGGCTATGCACGGATCATGGCGCCCGCGAACCTTTAGCTCGCAAGGCTCCATCGTTTTCAGATCCACGCTGGCCTGCGCCTTGTAGATGGACGGAGTGGGCTTCATCGCGACGCGGAAAACCAGCGGCATCCCGCTTGTCATTCCGCCAAGGACCCCGCCGTGATTGTTTGTCGTCGTAACAACCTTGCCGTCCTTCACGGCAAAAGGATCGTTGTTTTCCGAGCCTTTAAGACCGCACGCGGCAAAACCGTTGCCGAACTCAATGCCCTTCACGCCTGGAATCCCGAAGATGGCCTGCGCTATTGCGCCGTCAATTCCGTCGAACATAGGTCCGCCAAGACCCACCGGGAGTCCCTCTGCGACACACTCCACGACACCGCCGACTGAATCGCCCTCGGCCTTCGCCGCCGCGACGTCACCAACGGCAACCACGCGCGCACCGATTGAAACGCCACGTCTCGCAAGCTCTTGAATGCATATGCAGCCGGCTATGCACATGGCGGCGGTCATGCGGCCCGAGTTCGATCCGCCACCGGCGGGTATGCGCCCCGTCTTGACCCAGTTTGGGAAATCCGCATGCCCCGGACGAGGCACCGTACGCTCGTAGTCGCCGCTTCTGGTGTCGGTGTTTCTGATAATGGCTTCGACCGTTCCGCCTGTCGTGACGCCATCCTTTAGACCGGCTTTGAATTCCGGAATGTCAGGCTCATGACGGGTCGTGGAAAATTCGTCTCTTCCAGGAGCGCGGCGTTCCATAAAAGATTGGAGCTGCCCCATATCGACAAGAATCCCTGGGGGGAGACCTTCAAGACGCATGCCAATCAAAGGTGCGTGAGACTCGCCATACACCTCAAGCTTGAGTTTATTGCCGATTTTCATAATCGCAGGTGCGCCGTCCGCCTTTTCTCTTTATGTCCATAGTTTGTCTTTGATTTCGTGATATTATACCAAACTGGCTCACTCCCGCCCACTATAACCTCAATTAAGGCCATCCCATTGGAAGCGTAAGTGTCTTAACCGGGAGCAAGTAGCCTTAACTGGGAGAGCGGGTGTCTCGCCCGCGCAGATAGCGGGATAATGACGCAAAATCAATTGACCGTTATCTGCACGGATGCGGATGAGCCATCGGATGCTGCGCATGATATCACATGTTCGCCTTTGTCCATGGCGATGGTGAATGGACGCACGCCCAGCGACTCGCCGACAGGCACACCATCCACGAACCACCAAAGCTTGCGGTCGTCCGGATTGTCCACCACCTGGCAGGCGATGCGCTGCTGTGGCACGCCATCGACAAGCGTAAATCTGGCGCCGTCCTCCGGCGAGGCTATCTCAAGTCCATTCTCCGGAATCTCTTCAACGTTGCCGTCAACGCCGCGTCGGTGCGCTTTGCACAGTGCAGACGAACTGCGACCCTTAAGCGCACGACCCATCTCACGAACCGGACAGTCCGGATTGGCCGGCAGGCCCGTTAAAGAACAGACTTCGCGGCAAAACACTTCCGGCGGCTCATCGAACCAAGGCCCGTCGTTCTGCGGATACAAGGCACGCGCTATCGTCCAGCACACTGGCGCCGCAGCCTTGGCGCCGACGAGAGTCTTGTCGCCAAAGCCGCCATACATGTGCCCGCACCACACGCCGACGACATACCCTGGATTCCAGGCTACGGTCCATGCGTCCCGATATGCCGCGCTTGTGCCGGTCTTCCAGGCAAAGCGCGATGTGGATACATCTGCGATATGTCCAAGCGCCGCGCCACTGCGCTCGACCCCTGAGAGCATATCCGATATAAGATAGCGTGCGCCCGCAGAAAGAAGGCCGCCTTCTCCGCCAGAGGCTACGATCGCATAAGCGCGCGCAAGCTCAAGAAGCGTCACCTCGACATTGCCTATCGCCATGCCGAGGCCAAATGATGAATCCTGAGCAGACATGTGAGAAAAGCCCAAAGAACGAAGCAGACTCCCAAAGCGCTCGATGCCTACACGCTCGAGAAGTTGTACGAACGGCAGGTTTAGAGAAAGGACAAGTGCGTCACGAACGGTAACACGGCCGCGGTGCTTGGCGTCAAAGTTTGCGGGGCGATACCCTTTATACGCTTTTGGCGTGTCGTTAAGGCGCTCTTCCGGAGTGACGAGCCCCAGATCCATCGCCAGCGCCACGAGCAGAGGCTTAAGCGTCGAACCTGCCGGTCGCGGAGAAACGGCTGTATTGACCTGCCCTCCCTTGGCGTCGAAATAATCTCCGCTGACCGCCATGGCCACCGGCTCTAGATCGCTAGTGCGCAAGACCACCGCCGCGACAGACCATCCACCACGTTCAGAAGCGCCCTGAACGGCATTTTCGCAAACCTCCTGCAGATCAGCGTCGAGAGCGGTATGCAACATGCCGCTAGTGGATTGCCTTTGCAGGTCTAGACCAGAGCGCCGAAGCGCCCAATCGCAAAAGTGCGGTGCGCGAAACGGGCGCTGCGAACGACGCACTTCAGGGACGACCCCCATTGCGGCCTCGAGCTGAAAGTCGTCTATAATACCAAGCTCGTGCATGCGCCCCAACACGTAGTCGCGTCGCTTGAGAGCGCGTTCCATGGCACGGTCGGGACGGAATCTTGACGGTGCCTGGACGATCCCCGCCAGAAGCGCAGCCTCTCCAAGGCCAAGCTCCTTTGCGCCCTTGCCGAACCATCCCTGCGCGGCAGATTCTATACCAACCAGGTTTGAACCGAATGGCGCACGATTCAAGTATTGCGAGAGTATCCACAGCTTATCCTTTGCGCGCTCCATCTTCATAGCCATTACAGCCTCGCGCCACTTCCACAGAAAGGTCTTTGGATGCGGCCTTATGAGCCGAACGGCCTGCATGGTTATCGTAGATGCGCCGGAAATGCGGCGCCTGCTGGTCAGATTCTGCCATGCGGCGCGAAGAATGCTCAAGGGACGCACTCCGCAGTGGGTCCAGAACGAACTGTCTTCGGAAGCGATGAGGGCTTTTGCGATCCAGTCTTCAGCAGACGCCCTGTAGTATGGCCGGCAATCAATATCGCCAGGGCCAAGCGACACTCGCAGCACTTCACCTGAAGCGTCCAAGACTATCCGGCCGCCAGGATACTCGCCGCTGCCCACATCAGTCCAATCAATGATGAGCCATGATACGACGAAGAAAACCGCAGCGGCAAAGGCGGCCAGAGCAACAGCTATGGCAAATCGCCTAGACATGCCCGGCCTGGGCAGAAAGCTGTTTGAGCTTACCCTTTGGCGCTATGCCATAGGAAAGCAGAAGTTCGCCTACACGCCTCACCGATTTGCGCCCAGACGCGGAAGTCGCGCGCTCGCGAAGGCTGGAGAACGCGTCGTTCGCCTTGTCGAGGGACTCACCTACCGCCGCAATGTCCTGCAGAAGCATGTCCACAGCCGTGATGACATCGCGGCCAAGTTCCTGTATCTCGTCGTAGCGCTTCTTCACCTCTTCCTGCTTCCAGCCCCACGACACAAGCCACAGATAGCCCCAAAGCGTAAGGGGCGTTACAAGCACCACTCCCTTCTCGTAGGCATGCTGGACAAGTGACGGGGTTACCGCAAGCGCAGACTCAAGGACTGAGTCGAACGGACAGAACATCGCGACAAGAGGCAGGTTGGTGTATCCTTCCTTGGGCGTAACGGTAGAAGCGTAGTCTTTGCTTGCAAGGTTGTCGATCTGCCGCTTGACGCTGTCGGCATGCGCCTTGAAAGCACGGGCTTTAGCATCCCTGTGCAAAGCGTCATCGGGCATGCTGCAGGCGTCGATGTAGTCCTTGATGTTCATCTTTGCGTCGACAAGGATGACATGGTGGTTCCTCACATCGTATATTGACACGTCGGGTCGGCCTTCGTTCGCCTTACCGGTCTGCACATCGTAGTGAACGCCCTTTTTCAGGCCGCTGCCTTCGAGGAGGTTTGCAAGGATATCCTCTCCCTTGTTCCCTTGAATCTTGTTTCCCCCGACGAGCGCGGCAGTGAATGAGCGAGCTTCGTCTGCAAATCTCTGAAGGCTTGCGACATGCGTCGCCATCCTTGCGCCGATCTCAATGTTCTTGCGGGAAGAATCCTCCACTTCGCGCTCGTATTTGTCGAGCTTGTCCTTGAGGTCAGCGAACAGGTCCCTTACGTTCCCCCTGTTCGCCTCGGAAAGCGTCTGCTGCCTTTCAGCAAGCAGGTCTGCTGCAAGCCTCGCAAATTCAGCCTTAAGCTGTTCGCGCTGCGTTTTGACGAGCGAATGCACGACAAAAACGAGCGCGATGAGCAAAACGGCGATTACGGAATAAAGCAGCCAGTCCATCCGCAAAGTCGGCCAACACCGTCACATGAGGCGCTTCTGCACAGCCGCCGTGACGAAAGGCGCGGTGTCGCCGCCGTATCTGGCTATTTCACGCACCGTCGAAGCGGTCACATATGCAAGGCTTTCGCTCGGCATCATGAAGAGGGTTTCGATCTCAGGCGCCAGACGGCGGTTCGTAAGGGCCATCTGGAACTCATACTCGAAATCGCTGTACACGCGCACGCCGCGTATGACGACGCGCGCGCCCTCGCGACGGCAGAAATCGACAAGGAGCGTGTCGAGAAGCTTCACTTCGACATTGCCTATGCCTGCAAGCGCGACATCCTCGCGAATCATCGAAAGCCGCTCGTCCGCGGAAAACATTGCGCCTTCCTTTGAACTTGTCGCAGCCACGGCGACTATGAGCCTGTCGTAGAGCTTGGCCGACCTTTCGATAAGATCGAAGTGGCCCTTGGTCATAGGGTCGAAAGTTCCGGGATATACGGCGATCTTCTCGGCCATTCGCGCTACCTCAGCTTCTGCTTGATTTCCTTCACATCAGACTTCAGCTTCGAGAACATGCGCGGCAAAAGCGTGCGAGCGCCGAAGTCCCTCATGCTCTCGGCAGGAGTTCCAAGCACATACTTTACGGAGCCGTCGAGCGACTGCGGAACGCCGGCCTGCGGCCCGACCTGAACGCCGTCCGCAATCTTGATGTGCCCGGAGATGCCCGCCTGCGCCCAAATGAGGCAACCGTATCCGATTTCCGTCGAGCCGGCGATGCCACTCTGTGCGATAAGGCCGGAATACCCCTTCACCTTCACGTTGTGCCCCACCTGCACAAGATTGTCGATCTTGGTCATGGGGCCAATGTAGGTGCGTCCTATGCGGGCGCGGTCGATTGTGGTGTTTGAGCCGATCTCAACACCGTCGCCTATCTCGACTATGCCGAGCTGAGGAATCTTCTCAATATAGACCGAGCCGTCTTCGCGACGACCGTTGTTGAAGCCGTATCCGTCGCCACCAAGCCTTACGCCGCAGTGGATTATGCACTCGCGGCCGACTATGGTGCCTTCGCGCAATGTGACCTGCGGATAGATATGGGTCTTCGCGCCGATCTTGCAGCCTTCCCCGATGAACACCTGCGCGTCCACCACAGCTCCGTCACCGATCTCCGCACCCTTCTCGATAACAGTTAAAGGTCCGACATGCACGCCTTCGCCGATCTTTACGGAAGGGTCCACCACCGCCGACGGATGCACGCCAGGCGCACGAACCGGCTCTGGCGGCGCGAAAAGCTTGGCTGCCGCCATGCATGCACGGTTGGGATCCTGCACGCGAATAATGGGGCATGGCGCACCCTTATCCCAATCGTGGGGCAGCAAGACCGTGCTGGCTTTTGTCCCCTGGACGAGCTTGACGTGCTTCGGGTCCTTGCAGAAGCTCAAGTCGCCTGAGCGCGCCTCTTCCAGGCCGGCGCAGGCGATGATGTCCACATCATCGCCTTCAAGAGTCCCGCCGAGAAAGGCGGCAAGCTCACTTGCCTTCATTATCGAAATCCTTCGAACCCTTGGCCGTGGCGGGATCCACTCCCATCGCCTTGAGTATGTCAGGCGTCACGTCGAGGCTCTTTTTCGCGAAAGGCGCCGCAGAGACGTCAAGTATCAGATCGTAGCCCTCCTTCTCGGCAAACTCGTCGATGCGCTTGTGGAGGTCTTCGGTCGTAGCCTTCAAAAGGCGCCCCTCAAGGCCTTGCATGTCCTGCTGGGAGCGCATCATCTCGTTCCTTATCGCCTGCTGGCCCGAAAGAAACTTGTTCTGGATATCGAGAAGATCCTTCTCAAGCTTTGCCTTGGCGGCTGGCGCGAGCATCGGATTGCGGAGCTGCTCGGAAAGGCTCTTGCCCTCCTCCTGAATCTCCTCAAGATCGGCCTTCATGCGATCAACCTTCTTGGCGTAATCCTTCTCGGTGTCGTTCAGAAGCTTCTTGTTCGGCTCGTAGCTCGAATGGTTCCTGACCAGCATTATCATATCGACGGTACCGATCTTGATGTCTGCCGACGCCACCGCCGTTGCGGCCAACGCCGCGATGAGTGCAATCTTCTTCATTGTTGATTTCCTTGTGTATTATCCTATTTGATTTCCATTAGAAGTCGTAGCCGACCGTGAACGAGAACACTTCCTTATCGGCGTCGTCGGGCGTCTTCAAAGGCGCGGCGAAATCAAGCCTGATCGGGAACATCGGCAGGTCGATCCTGAAGCCAATGCCGGCAGACCATGCAAAGGTGTCTCCGAGGTCCATGTCGAACTCGTCCTCGCCAACCGAGCCAAGGTCGGAGAAGACCGCCATGCGAAGCATCTTGACGATCGGAATCGTGTATTCGAAATTCATGCAGAACAAAGTCTGTCCGCCCCACGGCAGGTCGTCATGTCCAGTAACGCGCTTTGCGAACGGAGAGACATGACGATACTCGAAGCCGCGAATCGTGCGCGGGCCACCAAGGAACATACGATCGTAGATCGGTATGTCGTCGGAGATGCCATCGATGGTCTCGAAGCGCAAGCCGGCCATGAAGACATGCTTGTAGCGCTCCCAGACGGTCCAGTACTGGCGGTGGTTGAACCCGAAGCGCCAATACCTGTTGTCGCCGCCCGCCGTGACATCGACGAACACCTGCGTGCGCCCGCCCTTCGTGGGCATACGGAAGCTGTCGCGGGTGTCGCGCGTCCAGAAGAGCCTTACGACGGACTCGACCGCATCACCATACTCGTGCTCCTCATCCTTGAGGGAGACGGTACGGCCCTTGTAAGACCAGAGCCCCTTGTCGACGTCGTCGAACTCGACAAACTCAAGCGTATACCTTACGCCCAAGCGTCCGAACGGCTCCCAAGTGGGCCAGAACTTGACGGGATACGAAAGCGTCGCCGCCGCACCGCTGCGGTAGATGTCATACTGATCATACCAGCGGCCGCGACGATAACCCTCAACGGTGAGCTCAAGCAGACGGTCGAACAGATGAGGCTCGGTTATGCTCGCCTCCATCGTCTGGACGCGAGGACCCCACTGAACAAATGCACGCCCCTTCTGACCGCCGCCGCGGAACCACTTGTCGGGCGCGAACAGGTCGAAGTTGGACTGCGTCACCTCCGCCGAGACGAACACAGAATCCACAGAGCTAGCACCGACACCGACCATGAACGAACCGGTGTTCTTCTCGTCCACCTCGTATACGAGATTGCGGTATTCGGCGCCATCCGCGTTCAGACCACGGTCGGTCTTTTCAAGATAGTACCTCACACGCGAGAAGTAGTCGAGGTTCTCAAGGCGCTTCTGGCTGCGCTCTGCACGGTCCTCAAGCATGCGATCGCCGGGGCCAAGCGCGATCTCGCGACGAATCACCTTGTCCTTGGTGTAGTCGTTGCCCCTTATGAGCACTTCGTCGATCACGACAGGCACGCCCTCTGTGACCTTGAACACAATGTCAAGCGTATTCGGATCGTCCATGCGCGGAATGCGCTTCACGTCAACATGCGTATCGGCAAGGCCGGAGTCGCCGGATCCGACAGTTACGACAATACGGTGCGCGGCATCGTCAAGCGCCTTCTGTCCGGCAACGGTCCCTGCCGCAGGCAAGTCGCTCTTCTCGCGAACCACACCTTCGGGATAGCGCGTAAGGCCAACGATGGAAGTGTCGCCGATTACGTAACGCGGCCCCTCCATGACCTGGAAACACATATCGACCTTTTCTGGATCGTCCTCAACGCCTTCGCGCGCCGGCATTGCGACCTTTACGTCGAGGTAGCCATGGTTGCGGTATATCTCCTCTATCTTGCTTACGCACAAAGCGAGCTGGTCGTCGGTAACCGGAGCATCGTTGAACCAGCCTATGGGGTTCCACCAAGGATAGTCGCCGATAGCATCGCGGATCTCGTCCTCGTCGATGTTGCCTTCAGCGGGCTCCCACCATGCCGGCGCCCACCAAGGGCTGACCTCAAGGCGAGTGGCATCCTCGAAGCGGTACCCCCTAATCTTGCGCCGCGGGCCCTCTTCGATCTCAAACGTCACCGTGCAGTTGTTTCCGCCCGGAAGCGCTTCAGCCTTGGCAACCACCTGGGCATCAAGGAAATACTTCTTCTGGTATGCCTTGCGCACTTTGGCCGCAGCCTCCGCAAGCTCGCCTTCGCCGTAGAGATACCCGTCACGCAGTTCGCTCTCCTTGGAGACGCGAGACTCGTTGAAGTAGCTGCAACCGGTTACGACGATCGGCGCCTGGTAGCGCATCTTGCGCTGCACGGAGAAGGTCACGACAACGCCATCGCCATCGCGTTCGGCGTCGGCGCGGATATCGTCAAACTCACCGGAGTCCTTCAGCGTCGTAACGTCGCGCGTGACGGTAACAGGGTCGTATATCGCCCCCGCCTTCGTCTGGCAGCGGTTGAGGACAGCGCCTACATCACCGCCAAATGAATCCAGTATTTTTACTTTCACATCGGTCACGTCCGCAGCAAAGGCGGTCGCACCGACGAGAGAAACCAACGCTAATAATTTTTTCATGGGGGTTATTTTATCATATTCAGTGCCTGTTTCATAGTCTCTCTATCGATTTTTTCAATAATCGACGAGCCAAGGCCGTTTGGCACGGGAACGGCTTCGGATCCTTTAGAAAGCGCCCAGGCGTCAAGACCGCGCATCACAACGTCAATCTGCCCTACAAGATGGCGGCTATGGAGAGCACCGTCCATCGCACCGCACTCATCCAATGCACGCATGACCAGAGCCCGGTCGTCCTCGCTCATGAGACCGCGCAACTGCGCATATGCCGTGTCGACGGCCACACCAATCGCAATCGCATATCCGTGCGGCAGCTTGTAGCCGCTCATGATCTCAAGGCGCAACGCGGCCCACAACCCGAAATCGGTGCCACCGAACTTCCTCCTTGCGTCTATCGCCCCGGTAACAGCCGCGACCATCGCCGAATCGTCGCGCTCCTTGAAGGCTGGCGCAACCTCGGAAAGCTTCTTCATGAATTCCGCGTCAGATACAGTGGCCAGCCGCACAGCCTCCGAAAAGCCGGCGCGCCATACGCCATCGAGGACCGTGGACGCGAAACGTGTGTCGATCATCACGGCGGAGGGACGGCACGGAATCTTCAGGGAGTCCTTCACGCCAGCGCAGTCAAGCGCGGCATTGTCCGCGAAACCGGCCTCTATCATGGACGCTATCGTCGTCGGCACACGCACAATCTTGACTCCGCCGCGAACCTGCGAAGCCGCCCATCCGGCAACATCAAGTATGGTGCCGCCGCCAAGCGCAAGCATGCAATCGTTCGCACCAATCTTGGCGTCGACGGCGGCATTGGCGACTCGTATTGCGCAATGGAGATTGTCACACTTTATCTTCTCGCCGCCAGGCAGAACAACGGGACTGTCCATGAGCTCTATTCCGTATGCCTTCACATACTTGCCTATCTTGGTCCCGAGCCCCTCGGTGTGCTGCACTACATTCATGTCCGCTACAAGCATCACTCGCGGCTTTTCCTGCCCAGTTACATTGCGCAATGTCTCCGCAAGCGCCGGATTGCCCTCGTTGAAAACGTCCTCCGCAAACACGACGGGAAAATCTCCGCCGTCCTTCTTGTTTATTGATATCGTCATTATGCGTTTCTCCTATATGACAAAAGTTCCTCCGCGTGCTTCGCCACCACGCCCGAGTCTCCGCCGCCCAGCATTCGCGCAAGCTCCTTGACCCGCGCTTCGCCGTCGACAGCCTCGATGCGAGTGCGCGTACGCCCGCCCGAGATGGACTTCGAAACGACCAGATGCCTGTCGCCGCACGCCGCGCTCTGTGGCAGGTGGGTGATCGCGACAACCTGATGGTCGTGCGCAACGGCACGCATCTTCTCGCCGACGATGCGGCCGACTTCGCCGCCGATGTTGGCGTCGATTTCGTCGAACACAAGAACGTCGGTCGAGTCGTGCGACGAAAGAACCCTCTTCAGGGCAAGCATCACGCGCGCAGCCTCGCCGGAGCTCGCTATCGCCGCCAGTTGCCGCGAAGGTTCGCCGGGATTGGGCCCGAACATGTAGGCGATCCTGTCGCATCCGTGCGAATCGGGCTCGCACGGCTCGACAGACACCGAAAACTCCGCCTGGAGGAAGCCCAGGTCGCGCAGCTCCGACATCACCGCCTTGGCCAGCCTGGTCGCCGCCGATTTGCGCTTCTTCGAAAGCGATGCACCGTTGCGCCTAACCGCTTCTTCTGTGGACCGAACCTCCTTCTCAAGTTCCGAAAGACGCTCTTCGCGGCGCTCTATGTCGTCCAGGCGCGCTTTCTTCGCCGCAAGGACGGAGAGCAGCGATTTCGCGTCGGCGCAACCATGCCTGCGCTTAAGCCTGTTCACGACAGCGAGCCGCTCATCAAGCGCAGCAAGCGTATCTGGATCGGCATCGATCTCGCTGGCGACATCGGCGACAGACCTTGAAAGCTCCTGTATCCTAAGGGTTATCTCCTCGACTTCCGTGGACCACCCTTCCGCGACCGGCAGCCTTTTCGCTATCGCTGCGATACGCGGCTGGATGCGTATGAGCGTTTCCGCTGCGCCTGAATCGCCGCCAAGGGCTTCGGTTATATCGTTCGCAGCCTCGACAAGCTCTCCTGCATGCGCGGCGGCTGCATGACGCGCGGCGATATCGTCGTCATCCTCGGATATCTCGGCCGCCTCAAGCTCACCAACCTGGTACCGCAGCATGTCGAGTTCGTCCGCCGTAGCGGAATCCTTCTCAAGCGTAGCAAGACTCTCCCGCGCAGCGACAAGCGCGGCCCAAGATTTCGAATACTCGGTAAAGTCAACATCAGCGAACGAATCTAGCGCACTGCGCTGAAAACGCTCCTCAAGAATGTTCTGGTTGGCGCGTGGACCATGTATGTCCACAAGCGCCGCGCCAAGCTTCTTCAGTGTAGATACAGTGGTCGGAGAGTCGTTCACCCAAACCCGCCCCGTACCTGACGCGGCAACCGTGCGCCTTACAACCAATGACTCTCCATCAAAATCAATACCGACGTCTTCAAGTAGCGTGCGCACATGCGCGGCGTGTGAAGGTGAAAGCGTGAACTCGGCCTCGACGCGGGCCTCCTTCTCGCCCTCGCGCACGATGCCGGAATCAGCGCGCGCACCCGTCACCAGCTCAAGCGCACCCATAAGAACGGATTTGCCGGCACCGGTTTCGCCAGTAAGCACGTTCAACCCCGAGGCGAATTCCACCTCGGCTTTTTCAACTATGGCAAGGTTCGAAACTTTAAGCCTGTCGAGCATATCAAACACGCCGCCATAACTGATTAGGCGGCGAAACCATCACAATGGAGCGGGCGATGGGAATCGAACCCACGTAAGAAGCTTGGGAAGCTCCTATT
>CAMZEN010000021.1 GCA_947305775.1 uncultured Verrucomicrobiota bacterium | reverse complement strand
TATTGCAGGATAGTTTAAGCAGAATGAACAGCATTTGTACCTTGCAAATTGGTCGGGGCGGCGACATCTGAACCGTAGAGAATCTGACGCTTTTCTACGACCATATGATACCGCCCCTGAACTAAACACAAAGAGAATTTATCATATTGTGCATTCCGAGTCAATTCGCCCGAAAAACGTAATCACAGTTTTTCAACGAGCTGGAGAATTTTGGCGCGGGTCGCGTCCGTCTTCTGCTCGTCGATCTTGGCGGTGACGATACCCGTATCCTCGACTCCCCAGTAGCTGATGATGCCGCGATACTCGCCGATTGCGCCGTCGTACACGTTGGGCGAATAGGACGATGCCAGAAGCGCTGTCTTCTTCAGCTTGCCCGGCTTGTTCATGTTGTAGATGCGCTGGATCGGAGCCTGAATCTGGGCAGACAGCGTGAAGTAGTAGATCGGTGCCGCGAGGACGAGAACTTCCGCCTCCGCCAAGAGCGGGTAGAGTTCCTGCATGTCATCCTTCTGGACGCAGGCTCCGTTCCCCTTGCCGTGGCAGTATTCACAGGCCATGCAGCCCGCAATCTTCTTGTGCGCCACGTCAACAAGCGTCACCTTGTGACCTGCCGCCTCTGCCGCCTTGCGGTACTCCTCGGCCATCCATGCCGTATTTCCATTCGCACGAGGCGAACCTTGCAGAATGAGGATGTTCATTGTGTTTATTCCTTTCCTTATTTTTTCACTTTGCCTCAAGATTGGTGTCGTTGGAGGTTGGGTTGAAGACATATGTTAGGCGCAACAGGGCGACACCACGCCTGCTTGGGCCAATTCCAAACCGCCGTATGCAACCATAGTTTGCCGCCTTGATTTTACCTTCCTCATCAATTACGCATCGGGTTCGAGTCACAAGAGCAGAGTCTTTTACGAATGGGATTTTTGTAGTGTGGGGGTCCCCATTGCGATCAACCACACGAACGAGTCGCTCTGCGTAGGATGAATTGGATTGTGCTGCGTATGTGTATGGAAACGCGCTCTCCGGCACATTCTTAGCATAACTCCCACCTGTTCCATCCCCAGAAAAACGGATCTCGGCACTGCAACTCTTGCTTTCCCACGCTGGCAAACCATCCCACTCAACCTTAATCTGAAAATCGACGTTGTTCCCATTGCCGTTTGGCTTGACAAAATCCATTCTCTCCATGTCAAATCCAAGCCAGACATTTGTTTGAGCGACATCAATCAACTTATCAAAGACAATGAGATCTATCGGTTTTACGATTCTCTTTAATATTATATTCTCGACTTCGTCGAATGGCTGCCATTGCCCATTTTTGACATCATGCTCAGCCCCCATCTCCGCAAAGCATAGCTTCTTAACAGAAGAGTAATGACCCCGCTTTGCTACATCTATGACTACTTCATCTCCGCAGGTTTTCCCTTCCGTAACATATATACCATTCGTGTCAGTCACCCCTTTAAGATAGTGACCTTGGGGACGGAAATTCATCCCCATAAATACATTTACCTCGGCATCTGGGACATCGCGGCCTAAATCGTCCACAATGTGTATTTGCATCCGAGCCAGGGCACCTGATCTCCTTGCGTCGAGATATGCCGGGTCTTTTCTTAGGGCGAAAGCCGACGCTGCTACGACGGTCAGCATTGTCACTGCGACGAGTCTTTTCATCTCAGACCACCTTTCTCTATTACTTTTTCGTAAAATTTGAAGTTGAAGAAATAGGACACATCTTTGATGTCCGAGTGAAGCCACCGATTGGGATAGCTTGACTTACTTGGCCAACCATTAGGATGTTCTATTCCGGGATTTGTCAAATCAAGATTAAAACTATTTTCCTGATCAAGAATGTCCGAGAGGTCAGTCACGCCAGTTGCCGCCACAAGAGCCGGAATACCAAGCGCAAGATGCGCACCTCTGACAAGGAGAGTAATGTTTGTGGAATTCATACTTGACGGATAGCAGTAGAAGACGGTATTCGTCTTGAAGTCTTCTGGCTGCATCTGCTGGGCCTCCGACACAGATATCTTGTTGACGCCAAGCCAATTTTCCTCTATGTTCCAGCCAGACCAATCTGTCGCTCCCGCGCCTACACCAAGCCCCCGTCCCTTGAACAATTCTTGCTTATGCCAGCTATGATGAGCTAATGAGCTCATTACCCCGGTAAGGATTCCAACATCATTATCTATAGCAAGTTCAAGAACCTCGTCGCCCCCTTGATCGCTTGTTGAATAGAAATTGACTGCCTTGTTCAGGACATTGGTGAATCGTCCCGGCCACCCGAGATACTTCCGGTCGTCATTCAGGTCGTCCTTGAACAGGGTATGCCAACTCGCCGTCCACGAATTAGTCGGATACTCTTCCCAATCTGGGTGAACGAGCTTTGACGTACGAAGGCTCATACTCCGGTCATACGCCTCTGCTGGCACCGCCGAATTGCACATGAGATACTTAGACACTTGTAATCCATAGTCGTGAATCATGGACGAGACCACCATGTTACCCAGGGAGTGCGCCATAACGACCTTCTCACCAGGGATGCTATTCGTTATTGTTGAGACTATCTGACTTGCCACCACAAAGGCATTCGACGCATTCTGGTGGTAATTGGCGTCACTGTCGATATCGCTGCGCCAATCAACATTGTAGAATCTTGCCCGTGAGCCTGAAATCCAGAGTCTCTTAAACAGGATGTCGCCCCATTCTTCGGCCGCGCCGGACGAGACATTTGCCCCATGCAGAAATATCAGAGACTTGGTATACGCCTCCGGGTGGGAGCGGAGGGTGGTCTCTCGACCAGTTGTATCTCCTGAAAGGCTGCGGAAATTATACCAAGAATACATTTCCTTAACAGGGAGAATTGTCATCGGGACGGAGTAGGAATAGAGCAGCGTGTCGCCGACCTTGATGTCAATGCGCAACGCGGCGTAGCGGGATTTCGCCTCGCATATAAGCAATCCTGAGTTCTCGGAGAACTGTGTCAACGTGTCATAATAGTGGAGTTGGTAGCCAGTCTTGGGCAGACTAGTCAAAGAAGCAGAAGAAAGCGGCTGCCCGGCAAGCGTTGTGACATTTGTCGTCTGTATAGAACCTGCCCGATTCCACGGAACATCTGCAAAGCAGAAGTTGAAGGAGTTTGTGTTGCCCCACTCGGGGTACAGGGTATATGTGACGCGGTTCTGCCATGCATCAGTGAACTTCGACAAGTCCAGCGCAACAGGGAAGAAATTCACGAGGTCAAATGTCCCGTTAACGAGCAAGTCACCGGAATTGGCAACGGAATTGTTTATCTGTCCTATTCTGTCGCCCCGAATTGTGTCCTGGTTTATCCAGTAGTAGAATTCCTGGTTGTCGAACCAGGCGGCGGAGTCGCCGTCATCGATTGCTCCGTCACGGCTGATGTCAAGGCGCATCGGCGGGCGCAGGGACGTGATGCGTTGGACGGTCTGATCCTGCACGAACTTACCGTCGATCACGTTCCAGTAGCGGAATATGAGGCTAACGTGCCCAGGCGTTGAAGACGTGACGAGAAGCGGCAGCTCGGACGAATCTCCGTATGTAGCACGCCGCATCAACGCCTTCCAGTAGGTCATTGAAATGTCTTTAACGGTCGCCGTATCCGTATCGAGAAGCTTGCGGTATTCCCAGGTCGTGTTGTCGTAGTACCAGAATGTGAATTGCCCGGTCGCGTTTGCAAGCTCAAGGTGGACCTTGCCGTCCGGGAGTTTTACATTAGTGACAAGCCGCATCAACGGGGCGTCCCAAAGATTCGTACAGACTGTCATGGGATAGCCGAAGGTGCTGTTGAGCGCGTTGTAGGCGGCGAGATCGACGCCGTAGTCGCCCTTGATGGCAACGCCGAGGACTGTCTTGTTGTGCTGCTGGTAGATTTCACCGTTGCGGGAGAAGGCAAGCGTCGCGTCGCCGACGGCGGAACTCGGATAGACGCCCGCGAGGTTGACGTCGCACGACGTCTCCGTCTTGCTGAAGTTCATGCCATTGGAGTCGATCAGCCGCAGCCGGTAGGACTTGTACGCCACGCCTACGTAGTTCGTCCAGTGGTCGGGGCACGGGCAGCAGTTCCGATGCTCCGTCGGCACGTCGAGGTGTATCTGCTCGTAGAACGGCGGCTCGCGGATGTAAAGCACGCCGCCAAGATGCTGGACGTTCTGCACGGCGTTCGTGTAGTCGTCGTCATGGAGGTATGCGCAATCCTCGTAGGGCATTGAATGAGTGGGGCATTCGTCGTCCAAATCCTCCTCGCCCGGTAGAGGTTCGCCGGTGTTGTTGCCACAATCACAACCGCAACCACACCATCCGTCGCACACACCCCAATAGCAGCACCAATGTTCGTCATGGTCGTCGTCGTTGTCGTCGGAATCGTCTCCGTCGCCGTTGGAATACCACGGCGGGTCGGGGTCTTCTGGGTCAGGTTCTGGCGGTTGCGGGCAGAAGCGGACTGTCTGGTCGTATGACGTCTGCCCGAAAAGGTACTGCGGATGCGAGAGCGAGTAGGTGATTCCGCTGGTGCCTCTTGCGG
The DNA here is from genome assembly GCA_947305775.1 of uncultured Verrucomicrobiota bacterium. GTDB lineage: Bacteria > Verrucomicrobiota > Kiritimatiellia > RFP12 > UBA1067 > UBA1067. The sequence continues at coordinate 38,547 of CAMZEN010000021.1, read as the reverse complement.
AGAAGTTCCCCGTAATCATCGCCGCCCTCGGCGGATTGTTCTCAACCTGAACATTACTGTTGCCCTGCCATGTGCAGGTCAGAAGGTTCGCATCGCGGCTCATCGGCAGATAGACGCCTTTGCGCCGGGCATTGAAGTCGTGGATGCAGGGCGTCGTTGCCACCGTGTTAGGGAAGTTGATATGGCCGAACGTGTTATGTGTCGGCAAGACGCCAAAGGCGAAGTCCGCAGAGTATAGCGAGACTTCCAGCAGTTCGTCGCCTCGGAAGTAGATGGGATATGTCTCTCCCCTCACAAGCTGGACGAGAAGCGGCGGCATGGGGTTGGGCGGTGCTGACCGGAGCTGGGGCGGCGCAACAAGCGGCACCACTTGATTGCCTACGATGAGGTCTCCAGTCCCAGAGCCGGAAACTGACACCTGGAGAACGGCCATGCTTTCAGATGACTGCGGATAGGTGAAAACGCCATTGGTCGTGCCAGTGTAGAAAATGTGCTCAAGGACGGTATTTGTCGAGCCCTCCGGGAAGGAGAACGGATTAAGGTCGCCAATCTTAATGGCGAATCCGTCGCTGTAGTCCGAGCCAATTGAGTAAGGGTCGAGCGGATCGGAGCTATAGACAAGCAGTTCCTCGCCGTCATTCAAGCCGTCGTAGTCGGTGTCGGCGTTGTGCGGGTTGGTGTGGTAGAAGAACAGCTCGTCGATGGTGAGTAGCCCGTCGTTATCGGGGTCCTGGTCGTATGCGTCGCTCGCCGAGAGCGGATAGAACGCCATCGAGGTGACGTTCGTCGGCATGGAGTTCGTAGCCCATGTGTTTCCGGCGAAGGACGCACCGGCGAGGATATTGGTGACGGAGTCAACGTCGAGGCGCGAAAGGTCGTAGCGATAAATGAACTGGCCGTCGGTCTTGAACTCTATCTGGAACGAGATTGGCTTGTCGGTGTCGCGGTCGAGAAGCGCATTCTGCCACGTGATGACCAAGGAACCTTCCGGGGTTATCGCGTACCACACCTGACTTGGTCTGTCGGACTCGTTGAGCAAGCTCCAGTTTGCCTGCGGGACTATGCCGAGCGAGGCGACGAAAGGAGCGAACCAGTTGTTCGTGGCGATTGCGCCGTTTACCTCACGAATCAGCGGATCGACCTTTCCAAAGGAGTAGATGCGCAGACGCGAGACATCGTTCGTAGCGACCTTGAACGTCCAGTTCGTGAATGCGGCGTAGATCCAGTCGTTCGCTGCGCCAAACGCCCGCCAGTCGTTGACGGTGGTCGCGTTGGACGGGGGCGTGAAGTCGAACTCCTCGTCCGTCCCGATGCGGGTCATCACGAAACCGCGCTCGAAGTCCGTCGCCTCGATGGTGTGCGCCGTGTTCGTCGAGGTGATTGGCTCGAAGCCGGAGAGGTTGAGAGTCACCCCGCCGCCCAAGGGCTGGTTGACAGGATGCAGGTCTGGGTTGAATTGCGCCTGTCCCTGCACGCCATGTATTTCACCGCCTGGCAAGTTCATCGGCTGCAAGTTCCCGACTCCCGGCCCCGGCGCCATCTGCGGCACGTTGTTCGTGCCTCCGTCGCCGCCTCCGCCGCCACTGCCGCCGCCGTCGCTAGGCTTTACGCTCGCATAGACCCACATTCCAAAGGCGAAGACGCCAAGGAGTATCCGCCCGACCCAAGACTGCCCCTTGAAAAGCCTTACGACATCGCGAAACGGATGAATATCCTTCTCATGCGCAACGGCAACCATCAACGCCACGAAGGAGGCGAACAGAAGAAACAGCAAAGTGCCTGTCCATATCTTCATCAGCATGACGTCACCTCAATCTTATGGCAAAACCGCGATGCGATGCACTGTACTCAATCCAGTCCGACGGCGGTTCCATGCCGCGTCGGGTCGCCCGCATCATATTCCATTCCCGCCGCCATATCCACGTCGGCGGGACATTCGTCGCCAAAGTATCGAACTCCGCCGCATTGACACCAGCAACAACGACTTTCCTAACCTGCTGAGAACTGTATCTGACCTCCAGATGCAGATCAACGGAGAAGCTTTGTGACGAGTTCAATGCATCCCAGTCAAACATATCGCCTGTCGACGTGTTCTCGATAAAGTAGCGTCCGGCGCGCCAGCCGAACCTGGCACCCACTTCCTCTGCCTCAAGGACGCCATTCGTGTTCGCGTCCGTCCCGAATGCAAGTTCTAGATTGTTTGTCGGAGTTCCGTCAAAGCGGAAGTTCAGGTCGGAATAGCTGATGTCGGCCTTGTTGATGGGAATGTTCGTCGAGACCTCCGTGTCGGCGAACGGCGACACGGGCATCTCCTGCACATGAACCGTCCAGGCGGACGCCTGCATTCCCGCCACAGCGACGAGAATCATTATCAAGCTTCTCATTTCTATACGATTTTGGAATGTCATCAGAAACACCTGTTTGCTACGTCCGTCGCCGTGTTCTGTGCGCCACGGCGGTCGGACGGGGTTTTAGAGATCGGAATGCGGACGTTGGCGTAGTCGAGCTTCCAATGCTTGTTCCCGGAGACGCACTTGAAGCCCAACTTCTCCAGCGCAGCGATTGTGCGGGCATCGACAAACGAGCCGGTATCCTTGATTATCTGCTTCAGCGCCCTGCGGCGGCGTTCGAGTTCGAAACCAGGCATGTTCGCCGCAAGCACATCTTCCAGAACAGCAGCCCGCCGCTCGCGCTCTGAACTCTGCGCCGCCTCCAGCCCCTCCGACAGCACGGCAAGTATGTGTTCCCGCACCTCGCCGGGAAACACCTCTGCCGTCGCTGGCGGAACGAGCAACCCTTGCACACGAATCTCACGCACGGGTTCATCGTTCCCCGTTACCCCGTTACCCGTCCTGGGCGCAGTGAGGGCGTCCTCCAGCTCGTTCCGAAGCCGCAGAACCTCGCCGCGCAGCCGATCGCGCTCGGCCTTCGCAGAAGCCCGCGCCTGCCGTTCTGCGGCCAACTGCTGCTCAAGATCGGCCGATTTGCGCTCCGTCTCCGCCTTTGCCGCGCCCAAAGCCGCAGATTCGGCGCGCAGAGCCGCCACGTTCGCTTCCAGCGACTGGATGCGCCCATTGTCCGCCCCGACGCCCGGAGCGTGTGTAGGGGCTTCTGGCGCGTTCAGTCCGAAATAGGCAAGTGCATCGTCACCCGCCGCCTTCTTCGGCGGCAGCGGCTTGACTTCCACCACGGGGTCGCTCTTCTTGAACATACCCTTGGACAGCTGCGAGAAATCTGTGTATGTCTTGCCCATTTCCTGCTGTGCTGGGTTTAAGCTGCCAACTCCTGAACGCGCTTTGAGGCGTCAACCTTGAGACTGAGCCGAATGTGGTACGGTGCGCGGGTATTGGGAATCTTCTCCTCGTCCCGAATTACCTCGACATCGGTTCCAAACTCAGCATTGGCAAACGCCTGTGCGCTCTCCAGCGCACCATCCTCGTCGGACGAGCGGATCGGCGCTTCGCCAAATTTCTCGATGAAGAGCGTCGTGTTCTCCGGCGGCATCATCGCCACCGCGACGTACCACCCGTTCTTCTCGCAGGCGGCTTCCATTCTCTTCTCGATCTCGCGCTCAATCCGCGCCATCTGGTCTATGTTATCGAACATGGTCCATTCCTTTCATTGTTTATGACAATCGAATGTCTCCAATCAACTGTAATTGCTCGTCTACAACATGAAAAGCTCTTCTGAAGTCATAGTATCTAGAGCCAATAAATCTCTTTGCCTGAAAGAGAACATCACGAATGCTCGGCTCCCTGTCTTGACGAAGGCACTCCGCTATTAGAGGTGAGTTTGTATCGTAAGTTGAGCCCTCTTCCAAGCATTTCACCAATGCCATTAGATCACGCTGTTGCTGCGAATTGTCATCCCACAGCAACGCAAGTCGATAAAGATAACCGATGAAGGATATCGGTGAAGAATCCTTTGAAAGGTCGTCATACTCACGTAAATCTCCAAAAATCGCGTCTATCAACTTTCCTATTGGCAAGTCCCAGTTTGCCAAGTGAGAGTATGCGGCCTTATTCCTCATCCTCAACACCATGAGTAGGCATTGCATCATAATGTCACTCGCGCCAGATCCCTCTGGTGGCAACAACGTATATGTTCTCATTGCGACCTCTACTTCACGCAACGACAAGTTGAAGTGCTGAATCAAAGGGCAAAAGGTCTTGGCAAAATCGAAACGACTCCTTAAAATATAATCTGTTGTTGGAGGTAGGCCTTGGTTTGATGTGTAACCGTAGGTGGCGTATATGAATTGGCTTGGAGAGTACTGCTTTAGTTTGAGCGTTGCGTCAAAGAACCTATGAAGATAGTTCTCCGAATCGATGTCGCCATAAACAGCCCTAACAGAAGCCTGAATTTGTGCTTTATCAATCCCAATAAGAAATACAAGATGCCTAATTGGGAAAAGATGTTTGATCCGTTCAAGAAGCGCAACAGCAAAACTTGGGCGGCATCTATCAAGCTCATCTATGATAAACAAGAGTGGTCGTCTCGATGAATTGTCAAAGATATGGTCTGCAACACTCGCCAAGCACTCTTTAAGTTGCCGTCGGCTTGCCTGCAATTCGTCATACTCGTCAAAAGCATTGTTCGCTGAAGAGACCAAGTCCTTGCCATCCACCCCAACACGATTAAGTGCAATCTTTTTTATCAGTGGAATCGCGCAATTTTTTATGTTGTCAACAATGCCCTCCATCTTGCTCGGTTTAAGTAATGGCCACAACTGACCAATCAATGCGATAAGCGGATCATCAAGATTGTCATCCTCCCAAGCGTTAAAATAAAGAGCAGTCCCGCCGTTAGATTCCCATTGAACCTTGAACCGCCTGAGGAAAAATGTTTTTCCCGTTCCCCAGGGGCCGTCAAGACAAAGCGTAAGAGGCCCATCTTGACCCGCAATCAACGCCTCAAGGTTGGAAGATTCTCTTTCTCGACTAAGGGCATCGTCTTTCCAGATGTTATTCGCATCAATTACCGCAAGGCTGTTGGCTTGCGTTTTAAGTTGCAATGGATTGGTAGAGGGCGTCTGGCAATCTTGCTGCATATTACAGCCCCCCTATATCAATCATTCCCATGTTGCCGTCCTCCATAGTTCCCCCGATTGTTTGTTCCGCATGGAGGCAAATTCTGAGCCGTCTTTCGACGAATCAAGAATAATATGGTCAATCAATGGGATTCCTATCAGCTGTCCACCCTTGATGAGTTGTTCAGTTATCGACCAATCCTCCTCGCTGGCCACCATGGTTCCCATAGGGTGGTTGTGCGCTACTATTATTGATGACGCTCCATTCCGTAATGCTTCACAATAGACGTCCTTTATCTGAACAGCAGCCGTGTCAGAACCTGTGCCAAGCGAAACAAGTATTGGAGCTGTTATTGAGTATCCTCTGTCATCCAAAGGGAGGACAAACACGCCCTCACGCTTTCCTACAATCGGCAAAGCATTACGAAAGACTTTTGCAGCGTCGTCAGCCGTTTTAATTTGTACGCCAACTGTCTGAGCGATACTGTCGGCAGAAGACGCTTGCAAGGATAGTTCCTTTCCCATCTGCCACATCCCAACACTCCCTCTGCAAGGGATTGGAATGTCAAAGCATGCAACATTGGAAAGTTTCCACCAGTACGGATAGCCCTCATCCCACATTAGGCATTCATTTGCAAAAGTGCTTGTCTCGTCAGATTCGAGTGAGAGATCGTTTCTTGCAATTGCCAAATAATCGCAAGCACCGACAATCTTCCCTGCCCAATCCTCGACATCCGACCATGACGGAATGAGACTGAACGAATTTTTAGAAAGTGAAGCAGAAGCCCACTGGATGAAATTGCCATATTCCTCTTTGCAGAAGGACTTAGAACACGAGATTGCACAACGCCCTTGCTTTGGCACTGGCATAACACTACGGTTCTCAACATGCTTTATTCCAAGCATGATGAGAATTGCATACGACCCGGTGCAAGTGCAAGCGTTTACAATCACAGTTCCTCCTAAAGGCTTGGAAGGTTACAGACCTCTGTGATACGTTGCCAATCAAAGGCATACGAAGGCTTGCCGGTTGTTCTCTTCATCAATCCAAGACCTCGCCAAAGGATTGTTTCGTACTTGAGAAAACGAGACAATTCAGTGCTTTTAGTGTTAGCCGCAATTCTTCCAGGGTTGGTCTTAATCATGCCCTTGGCTTGGTATTCATCAAGCATTATGGCCTTTATCTCGTTATCGTCCTTCTTCCCCCTGTGCTGGCAGGAAAGCCGTTCCATATCATAAATTAGATCGATATGGTGTCCGTCAAGCAACACCATCCGCGTAAAATAATCCCTAAACAAGCTGCTTTGTGGACCATTTACCATCCCAAGATGATACATTTTGACACCCTCGTTCGTCAATTGACAGTTGGAGTCAAGCATTCCTACGTGGTGCATAAACGGGATGCAGTTCTTGCGGACAGAATTGAACATATTGTCGCCGGTAACAGTCGTGTCAGCACTTGCTATCATAGCCGCGATTTGAGACGGCTGATCGGCTTTGGGGAGTTTCTTGATTTTGTTAACCGTCTTTTCAAAATATGTCAGAGGTTTTGTGCCGCCTACGGTTATTATCGGCTTTCCATTAACATCCAAGACAGGTTTGGGATTCAGATCAAGTAGGTTCTTTTCTTGAGCCATCGCGGACTTCCAGCATTTTGCAAAAGCATCCTCCTCGTCGTTATTGACTTTCTTCAAGTATGCGTAATGAAGGATGAGGTGGAAAAGAGGTACGGGCATATCAACATGCTTTGCCCAGAATCGGCTATTTTGCACACCGCTGTGTTTAACACTATGTTCTTGCAAGTGGCTTATGTTGTGCGCAAGCTTTACTTCTTCTGGATCATCGTTCTTGTACGATATGAGACCTACCGGAATCTTGTCGGATATTATCGATGAGAAAATGTCAGACAGATGGGCAGATATATTATAGTCCTCGACAATTTCGGGTATTACAAGATACGAAAGGTCGCTAAACTGAAGATATGCGATTGATTGGCCCAGCCCTGTCAGGATGCCGCGCTTCGTCTCAGTAGGTGGTTTGAACTCAAAGGAGACGACAAGATTGTTTTCTGAGTCTGCAAACGCGGCATCTGGAGATGGGAAATCCGCATCGCATCCAGTGCGATAAAAGTTCTTTCCAAATGTGCTGCAGCACAGCCATTCTTCGTTCTTGAACTTTGCCAGAACGGAATCGGTTGCCTTTTTTGCGAGAATATGGTGGTTTAGTAGCATCATTCACCTCCAAACATTGATTTTTTTGCAAGAGCTGTCGCGTCACCTTCTTCCCAGCCGCAATTCTCCACAGTTCTAATGCGTTCGCCAAAAAGCTGTGCGACAATGCACGGGAACGCATTTCCAACTTGAAGGGCTTGGTTTATAATCGGTCCGACAAACTCATAGTCGTCGGGGAAGGTCTGCAAGCGTGCAGCTTCCCTCACGGTCAGCGTTCTGTTGAGCGTTGGATGGACAGGAAATGCATTGTGGCCGGGAACTACAGTAGGTGCGGGGCGTTTTCTGTTAAGGCGATAGAACACCTTGCTGTAGTTGGAAACTTGCGCCTTTGTCTTTACTCCAAGCGAGAGTTCAGGCGGCAACTTCTGAACATCCATTTTCCCGCCTTCGGGGATATACGCCATGCGCCGTGAAACGATATCGTTATGATGCGGCGGGTTGTGGTTCTTGTAGCGAGAATAAGTAGAGTCATCCGCCAAATCCATCAACGCCTCTCCTACAGTGCGATAAGGCAGTTGCCAAGACTCAGGCGATTCATAATATTTTGGCTTAGGCCAAGGGAACATTAGATTCGTCTTTGTACCGATCAGAAGGAATCTGTGGCGCAATTGCGGTGCGCCATAATCAGCAGCGTTAATAATGCGGGAATCAAGGCGATATCCTATGCCGGCAAAGAATGATTTAATCTCCTTGACATATTCGCCGTCGCGCGCCGTTGTGATTCCGGGGACGTTCTCCATTATGAACCACCTTGGAGACGCGATTCTTACGATGTTGGCGAAAGCAAACACAAGATTATTGCGTTTGTCCTTACTGACGTCATGATTCTTTGTGTTTACGAACCGTCTTTTCCCGAATATGGAAAACCCTTGACAAGGAGGTCCCCCAACTATAAGATCAACCTTTGCCTGCCTCAACCGTTCGCCGACCATCGCCTGCGACTCTTCGCTCGAAAGATCCAGTTGGAGGCAGTCGTGATCTGTGTGATTTCTCCTGTAGGCCTCAGTGCAGTTCTTCTCGAAGTCAACGCCAAGAACGCACTTTAAGCCCGCATCTTCAAGCCCCTGCGTGAAGCCACCAGCTCCACAGAAAAGGTCTGCGAACTTCAAAGTTGCACGTTTGTCCACCGTGTTCGATCTTGCCTCAACACATCCTTTTGCAAAATGTTTATCAGCAACAAGCCCATCGGATGCATCACCCGCAAGGTGCCGTTCTATCGATTGTGCAAGTCTCGCGGCAAACAAAGGCGGGACGGCGTTGCCAACTTGAATGCACTGCGAACGTCTATCTCCCTGAAACACATAGTCATCGGGGAAGGTTTGGATTCTTGCAGCTTCACGCGGAGTAAGGCTACGATTAAGTGTGGGATGTATGGGGAATGCGTTGTTGCCTGGCACCATTGTCGACGCAACGGAGTTTCTCGAAAGCCTCTGGTAGGTGTTGCCGAAGTTCCCCCTCCTCAATTCCGGTGGAAGTTTGTCGGGCGGCGGCAATTTTCCACCTTCGGGTATAAGCCTGTAGCGTGCCGTGACAATCTCACCGTGTGCAAGCGCAATGTGGTTCGGAATTTCATCATGCTTGTCAACCAAATCACCTATTGCCTCGCCGACATTAGCGTAGGCGGGAATGCGGCCAATTGGGAACGCGGAGTGAAGCGGGAAGCGGAACTCTCTGTCAATTTTTGTGCCCACTATGATGATTCGCTCTCGTTTTTGTGGAACGCCATAGTTTGCCGTATTCAGCACGGAGAAATACAATTCATACCCAATCCCTGCGAAAGCGCTGACTACCTTGTTAAAATACCTTCCCTCAAACATCGTGTAAAGACCCTTGACGTTCTCGAAGAGGAAACAAGTCGGCTTGAGGTCATGGACTATCCTAACATAACTCTCGAAGAGAAGATTTCTGGGGTCGCCAGAATTCTTATTCCCCATGTTGGAGAACCCCTGACAAGGCGGTCCACCAACAATGACATCAACATTTTTGCGGCCTATAGCCTTTCGTATCTCAGAGGTTTGCAATTGTCTTATATCCGCACAAACTACAGGAGTGCCGGGATTGTTGCGGCGGTATGTCTCGCAAGCCTCCTTCATTATGTCAGAGGCAAAGAGGCAGTTAAACCCGGCTTCTTGAAATCCGATATCCAGTCCGCCAGCACCGGTAAACAGCGAGATGAAGTTGTATGTGTTTTCAGTCTTACGAATCGGAGACTGTTTCAAGGGACCCAAGCCCAATTTTGAAAGAAAATCAAGCTGAAGCGTCTCGCAAACACGCAAGTTGTTGGGAGGTATCCGTTTCAGAATATCAGGTAGCAATTTCGCCGCAACAGAATCGCTGCGTTTGGAAGATTCTAAATATTCACGTATCTGTTTGCGGAGTTTAGGTGTGGTCGCAAAGTCCGACGAACGGACAAACACAGCATCTGCCGCACAAAACTCTGGAGCATAAATTTCCGTAGAACTAGTCTTGTAAAGCAGATAGGTGTCGGCATGCGCTTTCCCTTTCGCCGGGTAGCCAAACTGCTCCTTAAGTTGCTTGCGAGTGTACTTGCCAAGGAATTGCGCCGTGAAAAAGTGACTCTCGTCTTTACCTTTGAAGAGCCATATTTCGTTTATGCCTTTCCCAGCTTCGTCATCTACAATGTCATCTTCGTGCAAGGGGTAATTATAATATCCGGGCCAATCCTCGATCTGATTGCCTTTATAGGTGCCAACCAATACCATTCTTCGGGACACTCTGGATTGAGGTGCCGCCTTAAATTTCTTTGGATGTTTTTTTAGTAGTTTCTGTGCCATTGCAAAATCTCTCATTTCTCTGTTTCATCGGCGGCATCATCCACAAAAGACATAATGTCACCAACGTCGCATTTTAGGTTCGAGCAAATTCTGTCTATAATGGACGACTCAATGCATTCGCCTCGCGACATCTTTGCGAATGTGGAGGTCGATATGCCCGTCGCGACGCGTAAGTCAGTACGCGTCATATCACGGTCTATAAGAAGCTTCCAGAGCCTTTTATAACTTAATGCCATGTCTGTGCCATCCAATTGCTTTTAGATGTTGTATAGTATACCATTATTTTGATGTTATAGCAAGGGGTGCGCGAAGAGTTTTTTTGCGTTCGCAAAACTTTTCTTGGCACATTAGCAGAAAGAGAAACCCTCGGCGGCTCTACCCCATCCCTCATATTTCTCCTTGATATAGGTGGCGTTGCGGATGACCTTTAGTGCATTGCGGTTATGACACACTCTTTTGTGCATATTGACGAACTCGCCATTACTGCACAGCTACGTCCTTGAACCTCTGGTTGTTGGCGACGAGTTCGGCAAACGTAACCGGCTCGTAGTTGTTCACCTCGACAGAAGCATTCAGGATGCGGTCGTGCGATTGAAGGTACGGCCAGTAGTCGGCGTTCGTGTTGCCGTGTATGTGTCCATGCACCATATACGCCCTCATGCAGTGGTTGAAGGTCATCATCGGGTAGTGGCACAGCGTGAGGGTGTGTTCGCCATCGCTCGTCTCCAGCATCGTATGGACGCCTTCAAAGTAGCGCGAGAGATCCACCTTGCCAGTCCAGGATGAGTCGTGGTTGCCCAAGATGAGCGTCTTGCGCCCCTTGAGCAGCCGAAGCGTCCCCTCTGGGTCTTGCGCCCGGAAGAACAAGTCGCCGAGGATGAACACCCGGTCGGAATCCTTGACCTTGGCATTCCATTTCGCCAGCATGACCTCGTCCATCTCTTCAAGGGACGCGAAAGGCCGCTGGCTGAGCCTTAAGATGTTGAAATGCCCGAAATGCTGATCAGACGTGAAGTATGTCATGGAGTCTCCCTATTTTCACTGAGGAATCTTGAGGACAGTTCCTGGCTTAAGCACATCGCCAGGCTTCAAACCGTTAAGTTTTCTTATGTCCTCCGGACTAACACCCAATCTTATCGCGATAGCGATGATGTCGTCATCCTCTTGTACCGTGTATTCAATAAAGGACGCGACACGAAGGGAAGTCGCTTTAGTCATCAACTTGGGGACATCAATGTCAGAAACAGTTATCACGCCACCATCGGTCCCTGGCTTCATCGAGTCATGAATCATCGAGGTCATTTCGCGGGCGAACAATCCCCCTGCAAGCATTCGCTCGCGCTCCTCTGTCGGCATAGCTCTATATGCATCGCGTATTATTTCCGCGAGCCGCCGTCCTTCTGCCGCACCTCCTCGATAGAGTATACACCAGATGAGTTTGCCAAAGGGATAATCATCGCAGGCGTAAAGCCCCAGCACATTACCGAATGACGCGCCCAACGCCCCCAAGCTATCGGATGGCAGTTCGCCGTCGCGGCATGTTCCTCTTGCAATAAGCGGCCGATTCCCAATGACGAGATTGGCAAAGCCGATGTCTCGCTTCTTTGACCTCCCTATGGCATCAAACCTGACTGTAACGACATCATCAATGGAATCGTCCTGCCCATCACGGTCCATGTAAAAGAGCGTATCTCTCAAACCGTCGAGCCAGACGCTGTAATAATGATTCTTGAATCCATAGTACACTTTGTCCTCGGAAAGCACTACAACTCCATTGCTGACCGATGCATATTCCCTCGGCGCATTCCAGTTTCCACGATCCCAAACATCCATGACCGCCATCAACTCGGAGAATCTTGGGTTTGCTGATATGTTGTCAAAGTCCGAGTCGGCTTTTGCCTTGTACGACTCGTTGTACCCTGCAACGACGGCCTGTTCAAGTGCCTCAAACGCCTCATCCGTCTTGCCCTGCACGGACAAAGTGCAAGCAAGATTGTAATACCATATCGCCGGCTCTATTTTCATGCCGATAGCCTCTCGGCATAGCGACTCGAATTTGCCGTACCGGTTGGGCTTGTCCTCCCCACACCAGTCTTGCAACTTGTCTATCTCAAAAAAGCGTTTCTCGTAATCCAGCATATCCCATTGCGACACACGGTCCGCTGCGTGGGGCCACTTCTCACGAAGCTTCACTAATTCTTTCTGGGCCTTTTGTTTGAGTTGCACTGCTTCTTTCTGAGCCTGCTCAAACCCCTGCACCTTCCCTTGCTCCCACGGCCAAAACACGGGGCGATACCATTTCCCCTGACTCTCCAGAAGCCGAAACCCGATGCCATAGCCTGCACCAATGAATGGTGCCGGCATATAGATTGTGTCGGCCCTGGCATCCAGCATATAGACTGATTTCTCTGCAACCGAATCCCAGACAAACTTCCCGTCCTTGACAGAAAGAATGCTCGCGGTAAGAACAGGATTTGATTCTTTGCCTATTACGACAAAGCCGCAGCCTTTGCCGTCTTTGCGTGGTATCGCACACAGGCCAACCAACTGCACGCCTTCGTGCATGCCGTCGCTGTCTACCTTTTTGAATCCTCCATCTTCTGTCGCCTCATAAAAGTCGTACCAGTATCCTCCAGATCCCACCGACAGAAAATCCTCGACAACCATGTCTTCTATCCCATCTCCCGTAAAATCGCATCTTAAGACTTGTACTAGATTGCTGTCTGTGACAGTATAAGTGTACGGGAATGATTTTTGATCATCATTGTGGAAGATCAGGATATGGCCTTCGGTTCCAACAGGCTGATCTTTCTTTATTGCCTCTGGCAGATTGCCTATCTTAATCCACTCGCCAACGATACCCGCCTTGCCGTATTCTGCGACAATTTCGGGCCGCTCCTTCCCGCCTTCGTATTCAAGCCACTGCCAACTTTCGGTATATGGCCGTACTGCGTATCCCTTCTTCTCCGCAAACTCCGCCGCCCGAGAGACGAGTCCGCTCCAGTCTTCAAACTCGTATTCATGCTCTTGTCCTATAAATTCAAGCATACCTTCTGCGCGCGACTTGTCATCGGGTGACAGGGCTCCCTTCGCTATGGCTTGTTTCAAATGCCTTTCTGCGTCCTCCCAAAGACCATACGTTGTAAGAACCGATCCTCGGCTGAGAACGCGATTATCAATATGCTCATTTCCAGCAATCAGCTGTCCCCCGTTCCACGAAACCAGAACCATTCTCAATCCGATGAATGACTGGCTCACACGTTTTGGAAGAATTCCAAGATCAACAGCGAGGTCAAAGTCAGCTTCCTTTTGCGACTCAAACGTTCCCGATGTGACGATAACACCAGCAAACTGGTTCATCGTAAAGAGAAACGTCCCGACCGCATCGGACAAATCGAGCTTCCCTTCCAGTACATTGACAGCATGAGCCCACTCTAGCATTGTCGGCATGGACACAAACGTGTTTGCTGGAAGTTTCTTTGAATACTTGGATGTGAACTTCTCGCAGTAATCCAATGCCTCCTGCCATTCTATGTCGGCAAGAGGCCAGTCTGCATTCCGCCCGTCTGGCACCTTACGCCCCATCAACGCCGCAAATTCGCCCTCGGTTACCATCTTTTCCGCAATCCAGAACTTCGGCATCGTCACGGACACAAGATTTGTCCTCGCCGGCTCGTCTCCTGTTCGCATATAATCAAGCGGCAACTGGCTCGTTCCCTCCACTGCGACAAACCGCCATTCCCGTCCATCCGCTTTTATCACAAGCGCATCATCAGTTTGTGCTATTGTTCCAGAACGCGGCTTTGGCAGACATGTTTGATTATCACCAGCAGATGACTGTGCTTCGACATCAGGGACTGTCGCATCTCTATTCCTCATTAGCACGAATTCTGCACTTTCTTTAATAAGCAACTTAACAGTTTCTGTTGCCTCCACAGACCTTGCTGCTCTTTTGAATTGATCATTAATGTCTATATCGCCTGTATGATCCTTCAATTCTGGGATATGCTCCAACAGCACTTTGAGATTTTCCACGGCGTCCGAAGACTTGGAGATCGATTCAAATGTGGATTTGAGACGAAATGGATCCATGCCCACTCTGTTTTTGCGGTGTTGCCATTCTAAGACAGCTAGATTGTGCAAGGCCGCTATGTTTGGCGGTTGCATCCTCACTGTCCCAGCTTTAGCGCATGGATGCATCCGCATTGCTGCCGCCTCTTTTCGAGATGGGAAAGAATCAAACGAAGATGCCACTATGCACTCCGAAACGATGTATATGTATCGGCGAAGATTCCATGTCCGATCCTCCTCTCGTTCTATAACAAAATACTCACCCTTATCCAACATCCATCCTGCACTAATATGAGGTGGGGTTGTGGTGTATATCTTCGTTAACGCCTTTCCCTCCAGTTCAATCAACGTTTTTTCGTCGAGGCGCCTGAACTTTGCATCCATTTGAGCTATTGCCCACTTCTCGATTTCGTTGTTCACCCAGCGAATCGTGGGATTGGCCGCTTCTAGATTACCATCATCAGACAATTCGAGTGTTTCGTCTTCATCATAAGGCACAGGAAGAAGCAACCTTGAGTCTACACCAGATGCGTCCTTGTGCATCAGTCTAAACCGTCCACTCTTGTCGCGAATCATTTTGGACTCTAGGCTTATCTCAAACGCCTCAACATCGAATGGCCACAATTCCTCGCGTTCTTTATCAGATAGCAAATCATCACAAAACATCAACTGACCTCGCGGGCGAGATGCGATTTCAAGCGCATTCTGAAATCCACGCGCCTTCAATGCGCTGAATTCAAATGTGTCAAACGGACCGGATAGGCCCAAGTCCTTCGAGAACGCCACATCCCATGCGAGAACCATCCGATGTAGAAGGGACGGGGGAATGTCAAAAACAGTGACCGCAGCCATATTGCTTCCTAACAAGCCGCTGTTTGCGGGAGCAGTAGATTGCGTCTCGGCAATCGCGTGCATTGCGATGTTTGCCAATAGTGCCAGCAGTGTTGTTGCAACGATCTTAGTTTTCATTTATCTTTCCTTTCATTAAAAGCTTATTCCGCAGTCGTGTGGGAAAATCACTTCCGATTTGTTCTGGAGCTCGCCGATAACACCAGAAGATGGAACCTTGACATGGTTTTCGACAAAACCGCAGAACGGAGAAAATGTAACATACCGTACATTGTAGAAGTCATCATCCGCCTTTTCGACCGCTGGGGTGAAATCGAAACCCCAGAATTTGCGGAGATCACCGATTGCCATCAAGACATCCCCAGCGACTTCACCACAGAAGCGGTACTCAGAGAAGTCCATAATGTTGGCAATAAACTCCCTGCTCTCATAACAGGCATGCCAGTATAGCCCCGCCTGTGACATGGCATGATCAAGCAGAACCGCATCCAATGCGGCAAGGGGGGAATCATTCATTGGAGCGACCACCTCTAGAACATTTCCAACTCGCTCCCCATTAACATCTTGAGCGAAAAATACAACATGCCCCTCTAATATGGAACATGAATATTCTGCGTTGAGAGTCCATCCCTCGACAAGAGACAATTGGGTAAATGTATCGAAAAATTCACAAAGCCACTCGGAAGATTTCGAGTTTTGCCTGAATGTGTCGGCAGCATTGTAAACCGAATCATCACATCTGTTCAGAAGCCTTGTGATAGCTTTCATGCGTTCGATGCAGTGTAATGCTACAGCATCAGTGGGCTTTTGGGGAACGGATGAAAGAACAATCTGCGCCGAGATTCCCTTAGACTCGTTCGTGAGTTCCCCCAACTCACTAACGACATTGTCAATACTTGGGATAGGACGAGAATCCCTCAACTTTCGTTGCAGGTTAGCTATGCGGCAACTATGCTCCCGCAATCTGTTCACGATGTCATTTGCGTTCTCGTAGTTATTGCTCATTCTCTCTCTCCATCATTCATCTTGTCAAGCCCAAGGTCGTGTTTTGTCCCCGGCAGCGGCTTCTCAACCCTTTTCCGCCGCGCGCTCAAGGAGTGTGCAAACCTGCGACTCGTTGTACGTTTTAGGATTCGCGACTTCTGCATACAGATCAATAACAAACTCCGCAGTTGTATTCCACTATCGTCTCCGTTTTTGTCTTGCCAAGAATCTTTCCTGAAAGCATATCCACATGATCGGTCAGCTTCAGCAAACCTCCGAATGCCGAAAATATGTAATAGGTCACCGTCGCTTGATCCCCCGTCAGCACAACTGTCGGTGCAAAATCGTTTTTCATCATCCGGCTACGTCCAGATTCACCTATCGTAAGCCATGCTCTCTCACCTACGAAAGGAATGTTGATCTCATCGTCAAACCGTCGCACGTCACTAACAATGCGATGTTTCCAGTAATTCGCATGCCACGCAAGAAAGAACTGCTCTGACGCCTCCTTGAGCAGAACTCTCTCCCATGCGCTTTCCGGTGTTCCGTCCAACCTCACAGCCAACGGTTTGACTTCGTCCTCTGTCCGAAGGACAAATTTGCCAAACGCTTCTGTACGACTTCCCCTAACACGACAATCAAGATACTCGTGCTTCCCTAACTTAATGTGCGACAAAGGACGTAATATGGGCATCAGCACATCCCTATCTCGGACAACTTGTAGCAAGGTTTTGTCGGCTGGCGATGCAAATTGACCCTTTTTCTTACTTTCATCCCACAGCTTCATCAAGCCCTCATCAACTTTCTTGTTCGCCTTGACCTCCTTAAGCGCTTCCCGAATGTTCCACAGTATTTCCGTATAGGCATTAGTGACAGCGGGTTCGCTGCAAATGTATGTAGCGGGCTCGCGCCGAACTCGAACACGATCACCTTTCTTAATTTTCCAACTCTTCTTGCCATCCTTATTGTTTAGTTCATAAAGTTCCCGTACCCACATATCGAACTTTACAGCAATGTGCTCAACCGTGTCACCAGCCTGAGCAGTATAATACATCGTCTCTTCAAGTTCTTTATCCATGTTGACTGTTCCCTTTATAGTTGCGCCAGATTCGTCTTTCCTGTCCGCATCTGGTGCACACTTGCACTCTGCAAACGCCGCCAACATGGTAGCAAATAGCACCACCGACTGTTTCATTTTTCACCCTCCACAAATATTCGTTCAAAACCATGCAGCATTTCGAGAAGATATGAGTCGAGAAAAACCTCTGCTTTCTCTCGGATGTCGTCGGGGACGCCGTAGTAGGCACCTGCCACGGCACCGCAAATCGCGCCAATGGTATCCGAATCGCCGCCAATGGAGATGGTGTTTCGGATGGCATCCTCAAAGGCAGTCGACTCGAAGAACGCTTCCAGCGCCTGCGGAACGGATCCCTGGCACGAGACGTCGAACTCGTACGTGGGACGGATCTCATCGAGTGTGAAGTCGATCTTGTAGTAGTTCTCCAGCACATACTGGCGAATCTCCTCCATCGACTTCCCGGTCCGCGCGAGAAACGTCGCAACGGCAGTCGCCTCCGCGCCCTTGATCCCCTCGGGATGGTTGTGCGTCACCTCCGTGACGGCGCGCGACATCGCCTTCACCTCGTCGAGCGTCCGCCCGGCCCAGCCGCACGCGCTCACGCGCATCGCCGACCCATTCCCCCAGCTGTTGTAGGGCTGTGGAACATCATCATGAAGCCAATGATGGAAATGCCCGCCATAACCGGCATTCGGGAAACGCCGCCCAAACTCCTGCATCCGCCTAACGGCAAACGCACCAAGATCGCCGCCGCCAGTCTTCCAATCCATCAGCGCCGCTGAGATTGCAAGCGTCATCACGGTGTCATCCGTATAATGGCAAGCCCTGTCTGTTCGGCAGAATGGATGTTTTGGAGCGTTGGCATCAACCTTTATCGATGACGACAGCAACGAGCCGCTCTCGGCCAAGATCGATCCAAGCCGCTTCTCGCGCTTCCCAAACGGCCACCACTTTCGGATTGATTCCGCCTTATTCGCCGCTTCATACGCGGCCTTGGCCTCCGCGTATCCTTTTGAGACTTTCCGCGCAGAGGCATCCCCTGTCACGAACAGTTCAAAATCCTTCGATTTGCGGTTGCGGAACTCAAACCGCGATCCTACGATGTCACCTACGATTGCTCCAATCATTTTGTTTCTCCTTTTTAAGCCATCACTGATTGTGGTTAAGGCCAAGGTCAGCTTTTGCTGTAGGCAAAAGCAAGCTCTCTGCGGCAATTCGATTGCTTGAGAGACGCCCGCCGCATGTGGGATCTCTCCACGGAACGAACAGCGAAGGAAATTCACCTTTCATCTCGTATACGTGTGGTTCGACTATGGCGTAGTCACCCCAGAAACACCAAAAGCCATCATTCGTGAAAAGCGGCGCGTCTGGTATGGGAATACCAGTCTCGTATATATCGGCGCCTTTCTTGAACTCAACCTTCGCAAGCTCGCGAACCAACTCAAACACTGCGTTCGTATCGGCGAAGACGTCCCAACCGAGCAGCTTGCCATCTGGCTTACGGAATGTAGCGCACTTGATGTAAGCCGCGCTCGTTCCGTTTCCGACAAAGAAACCATAAAACCCCGAACGATAGGAGACAATATGCTCGTCTTCGTATTCAACGATAGCGGAGTGGTTACAGAACCATCTCGAAGATCCTTCAAGGAAAACATCTGCGCCCGGATTGACGTCTGGCACAGCATTGCCAGATTCTCCAGTTTCCCCGCGCCAATCATTTTCAATATTTTTAGGGCCATTGTCGGCAAGAAATTGTTTCCCGTAGAAGCGCGTCATGGCGTCCCAATCGTAAGAGTCGCCAGAGAATGGCTCCTTACGATAATTCCGCAGCCTTGTGTCGATCCACATCCGTGCAGACTTTGCAACGGGCGAATTCCCTGTCGGCCAGTCGGCGACAGCAGTCCATTTCACACGCATCCCGCCCCATGCGTCAGTGACAAGTGCTGCGCGACGCTCGTGCAAGAATGGCTCTAGTTGCGCGGAACGGCTCTCGTTGTCTGTATTTCTCACACAGCCATGACAACATATAATCACGCCCGCAAGAAGATAATGCGGCAAACGCATTCCTATAACCTTACTTATTGGCAGCCTCGTCTTTTGATGCATAGTTTTGCCTCCTTCACTTAAATAGATTGCTGATAAGCCATAGGATGATAATCACACCTACTGTTCTGGCAAAGAAAAGGAATACGCTATAACCATCCTCTGCGGGCCTAACATTGGCATCTTTGCTTTTGTCGTTGGACACAGCTTCTTCCAGCAACGCCATGTGTTCAGGCGAGGAACCTACAATGTCTCCATTCCCGGAAAGGCCGCACGCCTTGACCCTCATCTCCTGGGCCATCAACACGTCTTGCCTACAGCCAAGCCCATTCTCATACATAATCGAAAGTGCCGCGCATGCGGCAGCATCTCCTCCCTCAGCTCCAAGCCTGTAGTACTCAAAAGCGCGTCTGTAGTCACGGGGGACAACCCGCCCGAGGAAGCAATATCGCCCTAAAGTAGTCCAGCAGGCCACATCACCATCTCTTGCCGCCATTTCAAACATTTTCATTCCGCGAGAAACGTCTTGTTTGACATCATCCCCCTCGACCAGGCGTCTCCCAAAGTCCTCAAGGGCTGGCCTGAATCCGCCTTCTGCCGATTTCTCCATCAATCCCATCGCCCCTGAAATATCATGTTCGCCGTATCTACCGTCGGCCATCATGACGGCAAGATCATACTCCGCCAAATGATTGCCTTTTTCTGCGGCGCTCCTCATAAGTCGCCCCGCCTTCTGGATATCCTTCTCAACCTCTATCCCGTCACGATAAAAGCAGGCAAGCTTCCACTCGCCGCAAGAATCACCGCCAGCAGCAGAAGCCTTGTAATACTCTATCGCGCGATACAGTTGCCTCGCCTGATTACGCCCAAGATATTTGCGCATAGCCCTCTTAACCCCCAAGAGACCATGCTCAATAATCACGCCCATATCGTATTCGGCTTCATGGTCTCCAAGTGCTGCAGCCTTCCTAAAAGCCTTAAGAGCGCCATGTGCGTAATTGCTGTCTGATGCCCAGTATGCTATGCGCAACAAACGCTTCGTGTCTTCTCCGGCCCACCGCAGTCGGCTGGGAAACTCGTTCTTGGCCGTTTCCGGCTTGTTTGCCTGCCAAGGGAACCTTGCCGTTGAATCCAACGCTTTGAAGAGCCACTTATCTGCCCGTTCTATATCTTTTTTAACGCCAATGCCATTGCGAAAATAGTAGCTAACCTGCCAGAAAGACTCTTCGTATCCGCGATCTGCCACTTCCGACGCAAGATAGTAGGCTCGCCCAGGATTCTTATCCGTGCCTATTCCGTGACAACACCAAATTGACAGATCGAGCATGGACGCCATGTCGCCATTATCTGCCGCCCGCTTCATCCATTTGAATGCCTCTTTCTCGTCCTTGCATACGCCATAACCTCCGGCATAACACATCGCCAGGCCTCTCTCGGCTAGGGTGTGTCCGCTGTTCGCCGCCGTGCGACACCACATCAAAGCCGTGGTGACATCTCGCTCGACGCCACGCCCCGTCCAAAAACGATCATACAAATCGTACTGCGCATTTGCATCGCCACGCTCCGCTGCCGCCCGCATCAGTTCCGCCGCTCTTGACTCGTTTTGGATAAGCCCAGTTCCGGTCGAATACCGACCAGCCAGATTCACCATTGCTCGTGGATTTCCTTTTTCGGCAGACTTGCGGTAAAGGCGAACCGCAGCATAATCGTCTCGCGGAACACAATCGCCTCTGGCATACATGACACCAAGGTCATTCTCGGCGAGAAAGTTGCCTTTGGCGGCAGATTTTTCCAGAAGCTCATGCGCGTACTTGATGTCCTTTTCGAGATAGACGAAACGCCCGAGGAAATGTTGAGCCATGTCGTCGCCATCGTCGGCCAGATTTTCCATAGACACCAAGAAATCGCCCATCGTTGACCTTGAAGACCTGCCTTCCATCACCTCGTCGCGGATGCTGTAGTATTGGGTCTCGTAGGGATTTATCAAATCACCATAAGGCAGAACGGGATAAGAACTGTCGGGGGCATTTAGGCGCGCTCCGCAACGAGGGCACCTGCCGTTTACGGCTTGGTGTACAACCAGTCCGCAATCCCCGCATCGCGTTTCCATATTCGTACCATTTTCAAGCATTCTTTATCTCCTGTTCTTTACTCGCCTCAGACGGCGAAATCTTACAAGGTTTCCTTCACTTTCCTGTTTAGGCCTTTCCTACAGTTTACTTGCTCAACAATGCCACCAGAATTCCAATCAGAAAGACCACTAGGAAGAAGCACCCGCAACCGGCGTTCCCTTTACCGCCCCCGCCCAAATCGTCGAACACGCTCCATCCTTCAGGCTCGAAGTCACCATCCATATTTTACCTCCTGTCTATTACAGCTCCGAATACGGCAGAATCCTTATCCGCCGCCGGGTCATGTTTGTTGGCCGCACTGCCTTCTCAAGAAAGCCGTAGTAGCTGAACGGACGCCCCTTGTAGCGATGACAGCCGAGCCGCATCCGTTCTGGCAACGTCCGCCACACCTTCGAGAGCATCCCCTCTCGCACACGATCCAGCCGCCGCATCTGCATCTTCGTGTCGGCACACGCCGTCACGTTCGGGAACGCCCCCACCCAGCACATCCTACAATCCTCGACTTTAGCCGTCACGTAGCCGACGCCCTTGGCGATCAGCCGGTTGCGGAAGCGCCAGAACCATCGCCCACCCAAACTGTTGCACTGGTCGCCGCTTTCAAGCTCCCGCACAGCCCTGGCCGTCTCTCGCCCCAATGCACGAATGTGCTTTTCTACCGATTCTTTGCGTATCCGGGTCTCACCGTCAAATCTTATCTGGCTTCCAAGGAAGCTCAGCCACGGCGCGCAGTTGGTCTCCCCAGCCATCGCCTGACGCCAGCGAAACGGCCCCTTACTCTTGATCTCGTAATACGATGTCGGCTTGCCGTTCAGCGGCTTGTAAACGAACGGTTCGATAGGATGCATCGGCAAGTCAAGCATCTTGAGAGCGTTCGCATACGCCGCCATCGCCTGGCGGCAAACCAACTCGTTAGGATGCACAAACACCACATCATCGCAGAAACGAGAATAGAACAGGCGACCATCATCCACCTTTGCCACCACTTCGTCTGCAACCGATAGTACCATGTTTGCCAGAACGGTTGAAAGCGAGCCGCCCTGCGGAAGGCCTCGTCGCGGCATGGCCTCCACAAGGGGATCGCTGTCCAGTACTTTCGCTGGGCAGGGTGCGCACTCCGATCGCACCGCGTCCTTTGCGGAATACACCTTCAAATACGCTTCAAGCACCTTCGTGGCAGCCTGGTCGAACCCCATCTCTGACCACCGCTCCCGGACAGCCTTGTGCGAAATATTGTCGAAGAACTTCTTTATGTCGAATTCGCCGACAAATAGCGTGCCGACCGCAAACTCGGCGCGATATCGCTGCAAATGCTCGACTGCCGTCTGATGCGTGATGGAACTATCCCGCCGGAACGAATAGCAATTTGGAGAAAGGACACACTCAAGCCTGTCGCGCACATACGCCGTCATGCGGCTAAGAATCACACGGTCAGAAAGATTCTCAAAGGAGGCCACGCGCCGATACTCCGGCTTCCCGTCCTTGTAGCCTTTGGCGATGTCTATCATTCGCGGCCTTTCAAATGTGAGACCATCGAACGCGATACGGGAGCGCACATTTTCTACGAGAGTGATCAACGCCTGCCCCCAGCGGAAATCGCCGAGTGTCCCATCCTGTCGCAGACGGCACACCTTCCTCCAAATGGCTCTCTGGCGAACGACAGCCGACGCCACACCTGCGCGACCACGGATGCCAGACCGACTCCAGGCCTTGCGCGCCGGGAGCGTTCCTCCGACATCCTTCCCGCGTATTCGCCAGCGAACCAAGTCGCCAAGGATTGCCTCGAACGAAAAGTATTCCTCAAACTTCACTTCAATCTCCAATTGGCGGAGGAGGCGTCGGGAAGCGGAAAGAAACCGCGATCACCGTTTCGATCTCGCGGGAGAGCGTCGGCATCACCAACCGCCGCCCCTTTAGCCCCGCACTGATAGCCGCACATAGCGGCCAAGCCCTTCGCCGACGCCTCCTCCAAAATTGTCATGACAAGGCCGCCTTTATCCAATCGCAGATCATCGACAATCGGCCCCGCTTTTTGAATTGCTTGCCATCCCCATTCGCAGCACAAGCTCCCCGTTCGCGTTTTCGAGCCTGTCGCATCTTCCACGCAGCTCTTGCCTGTCTTTTTCTGTCGTCTTGCACTTCGCTCTCCTTTCTTTTGAAGACAAGTGTATTATCGCATATCCAATCCGACGATATGCGATTCCAGACATCTGCGGACATCCGCAAACATCCAATAATGCTACAAGGCAGGCAACCCTAAAAATCTACATCTATCTTTTGCCCGGCATCAGCTATAACCTGCGGGAGCAATGCCTCAAGAAAAGTATCTGTTTGAGACGAAACTTCCGAATTCTCATAAAGAGCATTTGTGAAAGTCTTTGGCAATCCAGCATACCCTACACACGCCCCCCACAGCATAAACCCGAATTTCTTCTGAGTAAAGTGCTTGTTCACCATATAGCGATCAAGCTGCTCTGACCCAAGCGGTTTCACAAAAAAAGCCATTGTAGAACTGAATACCGGCATATCCTCAGGTATTGTAAAAGAAAAAGCCTTATGCTGCTTGTATTTCCAGAATCCCCTCAAACACTCAAGAATAGCAGTTCCCTTGTCTGTCTGACCCTCTTGGGTTTGCTTAAATCTTTTCGCCGATTCACTAATCAGATCCATCAACGCTAGTTCTGAAGAGACATCAAATGGGTTGGAAGTTGCAATTTCGAGGACAATATTAAAAAAGGACATCTCCACTTTATCAAAAGTGCCCACTCCTAAGCTAATCTTTGATTGTTCATATGCAAGCATAGACAAGTCGGCTGAACCCGATGCAGAAGAGCTATCAATAGCCTCCAATATTGACGTCGTTACATCGCTCATTCTTTCAAACAGGGCACGAATAACGGATTCATGTCCCGCAGGCTTTAGACGACCTTCAAGCCGATTCATTTCACGCTGTAGCTCGCAAAACTCTCTCGATGACTCAAATCGCTCAATTTCTATCTTCAGTTCCTCTTTGCGAGCGCGTTCAGGAGTGCCTTTCTTGAAGTACGTTCGTGTTTTGCCATTGCGTCTCCCATTTTCAACTTCCATATCCTTAATGTGCTGCAGCTCAGCCCTTTTCTCGCGAATGGAGTAACGCTCTTCTAACTCACACATCTTATATTCTAATGCTCTGAAATCTTCAATACTAGCCCTGCAACATTCCGCTGGATTAGAATCAGCCGCATTTTTCTCCCCTACAATCTCCACCATGTTTTTGAACAGCTGTCGCAGAATATCGAACAGATTTGTCTCTCTGAATGCATGACCAATATACTGAGTCTTTGCCTGTCCGATTCTAGACATAAACAAATCCGAATCAAAAGGACGATGGGAATCCATCATAACCTGGGTGTGAAGACCAGCGATGTCGTTTTTAAGTTTCCTTACCGTTGTTTTCAGTTCCAGTCCTTCCAGACTGTCAGATGTACAACTAGCACACACATATGCGACTATGGCTCCCTTGAGCACATTAAATCGTTTCTCAACGACTTGCGCGACTACAGACCCCTCATGAGATATAAAATCTTGGTCTCTGGGGCATCTGACAATTTCACACGAAGAGGCAACCATAGCATCCTTGTACTTGGACACACATTTGGCAGCCAACATGAGTGTTGCTGAAGCCTCGAAGTCTTTCTTGAGATCATCGGTAGCAAAGATAAAGCGAGCCTTCCCCTGCGTCAAGAATATAGGCATCGAATACTCCACTGTTCCAGAGCCAACATCGCAGATATACTTTGGGAGCAGTAGCGATGAATCTAGTTCAACGACATAATCCGACTCTTGGCAAACATTGGATAATCGAATTGCGCCAACCTTAATGGCAGAGATGCATTCGGTTTGGAACATCTCCAAAAGGCCAACAGAGTCTGTTTGATAATAATATTTCATGTTCGCCTCAAATTTGGTATTCATCAAACAGCTGAGGGTCCATCCCATCTAGGTGATGAATCCTAACTCCAGTGAATGAAATCACCAGATTTCTCGACGATCTGGTGCAAGCTACATAAAAATCGTTTCGCCCGCAGCGATTGGCGTTGCTTGCAAAGGGAATAAAAACATTGTCAAATTCCGATCCTTTGGCAGCATAGTATGTCAACACGCAGGGGAGGTCGCCATTTGAGAAATCAAGTGTATTAATCGTATCATACGGAACCTCATTTCTGGATCGGAAAAATGTCTGCGTCTTAATTCCCTTCCCATCAAGGTAATTATTCACAAATATCGCCTGGTCATTAGATTCCACCAAAATGGCAACGTCATCGAGATCTTCCGCCCCAATCTTCCCTATAATTGCATCAAGCTCGGCCTCCTTTGATTGGCATTTGACGATTACGGGCCGAGGGCCATCTATCCCTCGCATGTTATTTGAAACCAAATCAACCATGCCACCCATCATTTGTTGGGCAAACTTGGCAATGCTAATGGGCACTCGATAATTGTAATCCAATGTCATGCACTTATAGGAATCACCCAGAACCTGCGCTATCTCAGACATAGAACTACCATGCTTGTATGCCTTCCCTGGGACAATGCTTCTGCGCAACATTTGTTGAGCACTATCTCCAAACACTGTGAGACTCTTTTTCGCGCGCGGGCAAAGATTCGTTTTATACGCATCTACGCTAAAGTCTTGGCCTTCATCTACGACAAGATAGTCAAGGACTTGCTCACTCTGCTTATATAAAATCCCACCTGGAATCAGCTCAAAGCGTTCTTCATTCGTGACATCTAATCCACCATCATATATTACCTCAGCAAACCAGCTCACTCGCCGTCCAAAAGCTTTATAAAAACGATCAGGAACCCAAGTCTCGAAATCCACCCCATATGCCGAAGGAGCCTTCTCTGTCCTCACAAACTTCCTAATGTTCATGTCATTGACTAGATATAATAGTTGATTATTATCTTTCTCCATATAGAGGTCGCCGACAATGTCAAATCCCCTATGAAGCCAAGCCCATTCATATGCAATGCGTTCACGATCAAGCCCCATTGCCTGCATTCCGTATGCAACCATTCGCTTCAACGCCACAGAGAAGATGACTATTGCATACGAGCCTCTTTTACTGGCTTGCAATGCTCTGTGAATAGCAAGATTTGTCTTCCCGCTACCAGCAACGCCCTGAACTATCAGCCCCTTATCGATATCCTCTTCTACAACCCTCTTTTGTGAGGCGTCAAGATTACTGACAAACCACTTTTCAAGTCTCATTGTTCACCTCCTTGTGGCGGAACCAAACAGTCTCCTTTGCTGGAAATTCTATATCGTTCGCAATTCGCCAGCACCGCAGAATCAGTTGTGTTAGCGTAGCAATACCTACATAGATGCGGACAAGTATTATACATGCCGATGTCCTTACTTGTCACACATCCACAACTCTTTCTTTGTCCCTTGTCTTTTTTCGATTTCCTAATTGCCCATTTGCCGAATATATCTCTCTCCGCACCAATATAATCCATTAGTTTTGCATCGGCATTAAACTCACGAAGCATCAATTCATCGTCAATACACTTGTTATGCATTATGCCATATTCGGATAGATCTACTTCTTCAGCGCAAGTTGCGAGTTCAAAGCCAAGCACCCCATTCAACTCTGCCAAGCCCACGGCAAACTTCACTTGCTCTTCGGCGGAGAACTCTCGACTTCCCAACCCTGATAGATTCTTCTGGACCTTGCGATACGAGGCAATGTCAATAAAGCTAAAAACCAACTTCTCTGTATAACCCTTCAATCGTAGTCCTATTTTCGCAATACGATCCAACAGAACCTCAATCGTAATCTTTTCGGTCAGCAACAGCGGGTCAAAGCGCCAAATGACACGCTTCTTGCCAATCCTATCCGAAAGGCGGCGAAATGTATCTATTCGCTCTTCAACACTCGGAACATTTGGCTCCAATTCCTCTGCGACATAGTCGTTAAGCGTAAACTGAAAATAATATTGCCTAAATCCCCGCGCCTCCAATTCGTCCAACCGCGATAGCATCGGACGGGGATTCTTCGACCAGAACACAATCAATCGTGTATCCTTAAACCTGACATTGTATTCAGACCGGTTAAAAGGATTGATCCATGTGCAGTATCCCTCTCGCAGCCTCGACAACATCCAATCCGAATAAAAGGCGGGAATGTCTGTTGAACGACTAGCAGACACGATAACAGGATCAAGAGTATTCGTCTTTTCGTCGATCCCCATCACCGCACACCTTTTAAGTACCTCTCCTTCAGGAACAACTCAAACTTCATTTTCTCATCTTGAGTGTCCCATGCGAAATTCAAATCACGGACCATTTCGTTCTGCGATGACATGCAACTCAGAAGATGCTGAATCAAATCTGGATTTGTGCGCCTATACTTCTCAGGGTGACTAGCATAATACTCGCCAACCGAATATTTTTTCGCAAAGCATTTAATGACACTAATCAATGCCTCCAACCGTTCAGGGGCCATCTGTGAGAATTCTGTCCGCACGGCATCTGCAAGTTCAGTATCGTCGACAAGCACCAGCTTGTCTGGCATCTTTATCTGATTAGCATTTGCCTGCTCAAAGAGATCCATTTGGCTACTGGCAGCATGTTTAGTGCTTTGCTGCTGTAACAATTGCCTCCCGCGCTCCTCATTTGCACCATCCACGGAAGAAGAATTCGCATGATTGAGATTAGCATTGATTTCGCCATCTACATCTCGTCTTGCGCAACTGCCAAACGCTCCTGTTGCAGGCTGCTGGACTTCACGAATGAAGGGCATAGATCTAATTTCAGAATATACTCTTATATCCAGGAGTGACCGAGAAAAGAATGTATATCCAACAACTGCTCCATAGAGTGCAAACAGATACTCTGGGCATCTCAGATTTGGGTCATTTGCTAGCCGATGATACTTTGCCACCGTGGTGCCGCATTCGAGGAAAGCTGCATACGACTGCATATATGCATTCTTTTCTGACCCGATTTTGTAAGTAATTTCTGGATTAGCCCAATGCTGGGCGAGCTGCTGCAAGGAGGCATGTATTGGAGTACCCGATTTTACTACGCTTCCATCCAGCCTTTTGCCATTGAAACATTCATACCAGACATCCCTACATAATGCAACCATCGCCGCGCGATTAGGGTCCCACTGCATTGCCCCTCTAGAACATAGCTTGTCTAGGATAAGCGAAAATGGCTCTGGCAGAATCTTAGATCGCCACTCATCAAAGGCAATAGGAATGCGATATGCATCAAGAAAACAACCATACCTAAGTGCCTTTACAAATCCTCCGACCTTATACCCTAGTTCCGCACCTCGTTCTCGTTCCTCTAAGTAATCCGCCACAGAGCACTCTTCATTTGACGCAACTTCAGCATCTGTCAATTTCTCGCGTAGCTCGGAACTTACCTCGTCAAGATTACAAAGCTTGTTCCTTGCTGTAGGCATCAGGCCACAGGCATTTGGATAATCTCTCTCCACAGAAAAAGAAATCTTGCATTCAGACACTCCAATAAATGCCTTGCCAGTAATCCTACATTTTTCTTTTTCATTGCGAAAAAGAAACCGAACCTTACCCTGGGCCAGGTCGAGCTGGGAAAACTCAAGAGGCCGTCTAAAGACGACCGCCTTCAAACCGCTTAGTTCGATAAACTCTGCTTTCTTGAACGGTCTATCGATTTCAACGACCATTGGATAGTTGTCTCGCTCTATGTCATCAATCGCCCACATGGGGCACTTTGAGTATAGAACAATCGTTCTGCCGTCATCTCCCGATGTTGATTCAAAATGATTCCACCACAATGCACCGCTCTTATACATTGAAGGCGGAAACACCTTCTGGGACGACAGGATACAGTCGAAGTTCAATGTTGAAGTTGGAAAGTAACACTTCATCTTTCACCTCATCTTACACATCAGAATCCAGGATCAGGAATCGCCGATGTAGTTGTGACAGCATCAACTTTCAGAAGTTCTCTCTCTGACATTATGTTGTCAGTCGTTTCATAGTAGGACAGTGGGATTTGCCGGAGTATCGACGGCATCTCATCCGAATAAAGCACATAAAGGAAACGTTCCGACCTCGTTACCCCGACATAAAATCGCTTAATCATATCTGGGGTCAATTCGCCGCTCACATACAAGAATACAACCTCAAATTGGCGACCCTTGATTTTTTCATATGTCATTATTTTGATTCTGGTGTCGGAAAGATAATTCCAATGTTCTCCCTTTCTAGACCTCGCAGAATCACCCTCGTTTATCTCCTCTGGATTAATGTTCCAGTTAGCCGACACATTGCTAGAGCCGATTTCGGTTGCCAACTTGTGGTAAGCCGATCTCACTTGTTCGTTTTTAGTGAATGCGATTCCGACATCCTGCATATCATAACTGTTAATGCGCTTTGCCATGAATGCAACCGCCTCATCTTGATCTTTAACCTTAATCACAAATGGCTTTTCATGGTACTCGCTCTTGCAATGCAATGCAAGATCTGGACGTCCGCTAATCTGTTCGGCAAACATCGCGATTTCCTTCGGAAGCCGATAATTAAAGATCAACGGCATTATTCTCAGACCATACTGAGACGCAATCGTTTCAAGTGTAACAGGATGACGCTCTTTGAAAGCCATGATATGTTGATCGTCATCACCATAAAACACTACGCTTTGAGCGCCGCAAGTCATCATTGTGTCTATTTCGTCACGTTCCAAGTCCTGACATTCATCCACTAACAGGTACTTTGGACGAGGATTGACCATGAGTTCGCCTGTTGGCTCTCGTCCAAATGGTGAAGATGCCATGACCTGCATACATTTCCTAGCCCGGATGTTGAAAAATGATTGTGTCCAGGCCGTTATTGACTTGTTTTTCCAATTCTCATACGTAATGACATAATCATTGAATGCGGGTGGCCTAACAAGGTTGCGTAGTTCCTTGCGGACACACTCCACCAACTCGCGCACATATGTGATGTAATAAAACGGAGTTGGCGATGACTCATCACTATCTTCAGCCAACATTTGCTGCATTCGCAATAGTGCGAGTGAACTTTTGCCACTCCCCGCACATCCTCGGACGATAAAACTCGCCTCTAACCTTTTGTCGTATATCGGCTTCTGGTCTGGTCCTAGCTTGCCAACTTCGATGTATATAGGTTTCATCTTAACCCTCCCTTTGAATCTCAGACTCCTCGCGCTCAGGATCAACATCCTGCTCATTAAGGATTGGCTTTGGTGCGGGCACCCATTCCGGGAACGCCGCCTTAAAATCTTTGTTCCCGATAACTGAGAACAGCAGATTCTCACCAACAAGTCGCCCAATACGACTACTGTTCAGTTCAAACCGCTCTTCACCTACAATTGGCGCACCTTCTCCATTAGGGATTAGGGACACTAGGTCGGGGCCAATCCCTCTGAGTGCATTGTTTAATGACGAGCTCCTAAATGGTCTTGCGATTTCCATAATCGCCACCAAGCCATTTGATGACACTATTGAGCGCGCATCAGCAAGGAACCTATTGTATATCTGCTCAATTGAGACAGTCTGCCTTGACGCTACTTCTTGAAGGCATTTTGACGTGATGACAAAATCGACCTTACCATCTATAACTTCCGATGGGATAATCTTTGCGGCAGTAAACACCGTATTCCGCAGAGTGACGTCAAAATCTATCGGCCACTCTCGCTTGATCAATGGCAGCAGTTCCGAAAAGATGTTTAACGCATGTTCGTTAACATCGAAACCATAAAGCCGAATTCGTTTAATTGGTCCTTTCCCAGAAAGGTATTTACGAAGAGCCCAAATCAATCCTAACGCTGCGCCACCAGATCCCGCCCCGACATCACAAATAGAAAGCTCATCACGCCCTCCAAGTATTTTGTCCAACGTATAAGGCAAAGCAAAGTCGAAAATACAAAATGTTTCAGAAAAGCTCCGAGGAAAATAGTTTCCCAAATACCATAGCGCATCCTTTTCTGTGGCATCGTCATTATGTCCAACCCGTTTAGCATCTGGGCAATACGATGTTCCATCCTTGCTTGAAATATAGTCATCAAACATGGATGGCAGAACTCCTATTGGGTAAATATCCGCGACATTATACTCTTCTGGATCTTGCTCTTCGCAACGAGGGAATTGCCAAACGATATACTC
This sequence comes from uncultured Verrucomicrobiota bacterium, assembly GCA_947305775.1. Classification (GTDB taxonomy): domain Bacteria; phylum Verrucomicrobiota; class Kiritimatiellia; order RFP12; family UBA1067; genus UBA1067. Next base: position 7,175 of record CAMZEN010000021.1, on the reverse strand, counting down.
ACCCTGCACATATGGAGCTGTATCCATGCACGAATAAAAAGCATTGATCGACCTGCATGCCTCTTGGAAGTCGGATTTGCAATGTAGCAACACAAGATAATCCCACGTACCCCTACCCTCGACAGGAGAAGTTTCGCGGTCGGTCGACGATACAATCAAGCTACTCGAATCAAAGTACTGGGGGAACACTTCTCTAGCCATGTCGAGATAATTCTTACATTCCCGAACATGAGATTCATCGCTGCAAATAGAATTCCCATTTTCCATTCCATGCGCAGTAATCATCGGCCTGGGAACTGCTGACGGAGACTTTGCAACCTCTTCAACCTTTTTCGGCTGAACTTGATTCTGTGGTTTCGGAGGGGGACTGACCGTTATCTTAATGGTTGGTTGCGACGGAGCTGTTAACGAGGATTTCTGTCCAAACGGGACAGATTCTGACAATACCTCGCGGACCTCTTCCAGTAACTTCTCTCCAGCTTTCAGTTCCTTCAGAAAAAGGTAAACAGTTTCTATATCATGGTGGTACCTCTCCCAGTCAATTACGGCATTACGCTTTTTATGATCATACTTATTACGAATTTGTTTTACTGCAACCGCATCGTTGTAAAGTTGACGATTCAGGTGGAATGTTTCAAGAAGTGACGGCCAATTGTACCTGAATACAGATACCTGCATTGGAAGATCTAGCTCCTGCGGACACGACGAACCGTCCTCCTTGACAATCTTTCGTTGCCGCTCATCTAGTGCAGCCAGAACAGCAGACTGCCAGTATCCCTTAGGATGGATGGCTTTTAACTTTTGCTCAAGCCATCCACCAAGAAAATCTTGGACTTTATCTACCAGCATCTGTATCCTCGTCGTGTCAGGAGACATAGCCGAACCCTCCTTTGAAAGTCCTACAAGAGCTAATTCCCCTTAGACGGCTGACATTATACGACATATCTGTCTCTCCTTCTCGATAAAAGACATCCGCAGATGTCTGCAAGGGTGGAAACATTCCGCCACTTAATATGGGCAATAGGGAACGTCAAAGGTGCACCGCGCTGGGGAACGAGGGATTCCGCAACAGAGAATCCAACATCTTTCAACTTCTTGCGAAGTTCGGACTGGACTTTGTAGATGTCCTCGGGGCAGTTCTCGTCGGCGAAACGCGAGCCCTCTTGGAAGGATGCGAGCCAGTCGCATTTTGCCGCGCCGGGCTGCTTGTGTAAGGCGAGGAGCTTACCGTGTATATCCTTCGCCGGACAGCCATCGGCAAGAAGAAGGAGCATCGCGAAACACGGCTTGCTCATCGGCACAAGCTTGCCATCGACCTTTACCCAGCCGTTCCAGGCGTCGATTTCGATTTCGGGATAGGCAATTGCGGGCGGAGCGACTTCCTGGACGCGCGAGATAAGTGTGCGGTAGCTCGGCGGAATCGACTTGAACTTGTCCTGATACCAGCCGCGCATGCGCACGAACGGAACCTCGAATAGCTCGCCCTGCATCTTCGCGCCTTGGTATGTCTTTCCGGCAATGCGCGCCTTGTATTTCGCCCCCTTCTTCGGAAAATAGAACACCGGCTCCGTGCCGCCCTCAAACTCGGACGGCAAAAGCACATGGTACACCTTGTCGTCCTCGCGTCCGAGAAGCGTCATGCACGAGAAGAGCAATGCGCTCATCGTCTTGCGTCCGCCAGCAATCGAGACATGCAGTTCCACGCCGCTGTCTTCCGTATACTGACGAAGTTGCGCGAGCATGAAGTCCGCCGCACGAAGATTGTCCTCGCCCGTGCGCAAGTCGTCAATCTCGTTGCCTTTGACGTCTGGAATAGACCGAATCGACGTTTCGCCGAACATCAGCTTCCCTTCGACATCGACACCCTCACGCGCAAGGCACTTGAGCATGTCCGCCCAGACGCCACCGTCGAACAGTGCCTTCTTGAGCAACGTCTTGCCGTTCTTCGTAATGAAGACGACAATCTCATCCGGCACAATCGGCTTCTTCTGGTGCGCGAGCGCCCACACCGCGTTCGTCAGCACCGCCGGCGAAGTGCCCATTCCGGCGACAAGAATCTGTCGCTTCTTGTTCATGCTATAACCTCCCAGTGGCCGAAGCGCTTTCCGCCGACACGAGCGATTCTCCCTTGTTGTGTCAGCTTGCTGAAAACTCGCTCGACAGTACGCTTGGTGACTTGAAATTTCACGGCAATTTCAGACATCCTAATCTTGGGGTGAGTACGAATTTCATCTATAACAGTGCGCTCCAAACCGACGTCCAAACCGACATCCAAACCGACATCTTGCGTTCCATTGTCGGTTTGCGGCGACATTTGCGGCTGTGAAGCAATGGTCGCGCGGCGCAGGATTATCGTGAGCCCGTCGTCCTCGCTTTCCCACTGCGGAGGCGGAAGCCCGCTTTCGCGGCACTTTTCGATGATGTCGCCGGTGCCTGAACCGACATGCTCAATGTAGCCACGAAGGTACATGCCCTGGGCAAGAAGAGGATTCACCGGAATCGAACGATGCCGCCGCTTGAGCATGGCCACGGTCATTCCCTTCGGCAACGGTCCTGGACTCGACACCTCGAGACGGTCGGGGAAGAGCATCACTTGGACACTGGAGTTTGAATTGTAGTCGCGATGGCAGATCGCGTTCACGATGGCCTCAAACACCGCGCGCTCGGGCAGATCGTAGGTCGTCTCGGCCGCACCATGAAAATGCTCGCCAATCCTACGCGAAAGATGCGACATCACGAAGTCGCGGGCCTGATCCGCCAGCTCGAACACATCGCCCTCAAACACCTTGAAATCGGCAATGGGCTTTGCAACCTTATACGTAAGAAACCATGCGCATTTGACCTCGGACGGACGGAAGAAGTGCTGCGGGCGTTTTCCGAACAGGAGCGCGGCTGAATTTGCGATCCGACCTTTGTCGTCAACGAGATCCAACGCCGTCAAGACATCCATCGGCTTTGAGTTCAACGGCAGCTTAAACCCGCGTTTTTCACGTGCATCGCGAACGAAGGCGCGCAGCTTAGAGAAATTCAAATGCTTCAGTTGCACTCCGGCGGTCTTGGCGGCGTCGAACGGAAGAACATTTATGAGTCCCTTGTCCTCAAGGTGCTTGGCAAGCGCGGCATAGACCGCCGTGCGAAGGTCATCGTAACCGACGAACCCCTTGCGGACGACATCATCGTTGACGCGGGAGATGAACGCCGCCTGTCGCGGATCTGTCTCACCAGCCGATTTGTCAACGAAGCAGATTCGATACTTGTGCTTTGCCGCCGCGCGCCGATACTCCCGCTCTGTCGCCGAAACACCGGCAGAATCTGTATTGCCGTATGTGTGGCCGAAAATGCCGAGGTAGATGTCGCAGGCGTCAACTTCGGCAAGATAGACGCCGTCGGCCTTCCGTTCCTGCGCAGGGACTTCCTCAAATAGAAACACCTCAAAGAAGTGCCCGAGGATCGCATCCTTGCGCACGTACTCCGCAAGCGCCTTGCGCTCCTTGGCAAACTCGCGCTGAACGCTCGATATGAAGATTCGACTTTTCACGCAACCACCTCTGCCCTCACAACCGCGTCCTCGCTCCAATTGAATCTTTGGCGTCCACAACGCTCATAATGTCCGAGGTGTCGCATTTAAGCGCAGTACAGATTTTGAGAAGAATCCCCGTATTAACTGTCTCGTTTTTAGACAACTTCGTTATGGTCGCCGAGGATATCCCCGTCAACCTCTGTAGGTCGGTCTTGTTAAGACCTTTGTCAATCAGTAGTTTCCAGAGTTTCTTGTAGCAAATAACCATACCAATGTCACCTCTTACATTTTTATTTTCCGAACACAGAATATTATACCATATCTACCTCTGCAAAACAAGGGGCAATCTTTAGGTTTTTAATGATTGTCTTTATCACTCTACTTCATCAGAAGCACCGCACAACAGCCCCACAACAAAGAAAACGCCGTTTACCGGAAATATGGCAAACGGCAATCCCCTGATGACCGCAACCAAATTACCAGCGATACCCACGATGATGCGGCGGAGGCGGCGGGGGCGGAGGAGGTGGAGGTGGGGGCGGCGGGGGCGGTGGCGGGGGCGGCGGTACGAAATGCCAACCGTGATGGTGGCGGTGATGATGGCCGAAGCCATCGCCTCTCATGTGTCCGCCGGGCGTAGCAATGGCTCCCCCAGCGATTGCAACTGCCGCAAATGCGACGATGAGTTTGATCTTGTTCATGGTATGGTTCCTTTCTATTTTCGCGCAAGCCCATTCTCGCGCTTACACAGAGTTAGGATTGATCTCCTGAATTTTCTGACAAATCATTTTTAGCGATTGCTGCAACGGCGTTCAAACAGGCCGTTTTGGTATAATATTTAATATGAAGATTTTTGCAAAGACTATAGCTCTCGCATTCGCAGCTCTTCTCGCCGGTTGCGCGAGTATTCGCACAGGCGGGAATCCAGACGGCTTCGTCATGCTTGCTGAAGCCGTGCCGGACGCAATCCTTGAGCCAAGGTACTACTCGACCTACAACTTCATCGGAGACCGCATCGACGGGTATGAAGAGCCGTGTGCAATCCTGTCGAAGGAGGCGGCAGCGGCGCTCAAGGAGGCGAGTGATGAAGCTGTCCGTCGCGGCTACCGGCTGAAAATCTACGACGCCTACCGCCCGCAACGGGCCGTTACACATTTCATGCGCTGGGCAAAGGACACTTCCGACACCAGGATGAAGCAGTTTTTCTATCCCGACCTCGACAAGTCCGTCCTGTTCGCGCAGGGCTACATCGCGGAACGCTCCGGCCACAGCCGTGGCAGCACGGTGGACTTGACGCTCTTCGACATGAAGTCTGGCAAGGAACTCGACATGGGCGGCACGTTCGACTGGTTCGGCAAGGAGTCTCATCCCGACTGGCGCGGCGTGACGGACAGTCAGTTCGCCAACCGAATGCTTCTGCGCGAAATCATGACCACTCACGGTTTCAAGCCGATTGACGAAGAATGGTGGCACTTCACGCTAAAGGACGAACCCTACCCCGACACGTATTTCGACTTCCCGGTTGCGGGGACGCTACGCCCTGCGGTTTCGGCACAGAGCGATAACGAAGAAAACCTCCCCTGTCCGACTCTCGAACGGATCAGAGAGCGTGGTGCCCTGCTCATCGGCAGCACTGGCGACTACCGTCCCCTCACATGGTACGACCCGGCGACCGGACGGTGGGAAGGATTCGGCATCGAAATCGCAAAACGGCTCGCTGCGGAGCTGGGCGTCCGCGCCGAGTTCGTGCGGACATCGTGGCCGACCCTCGCCGAAAACGTCCGTGCCAATCCGCCCCTCTTCGACCTTGCCATCGGCGGGATTACAGTCACGGACGCGCGGAAGGCATCGATGGCCATGTCCAAGGGGTATCTCGCAAACGGCAAGACGATCCTCTGCCGCGCCTCCGACGCCGGTCGGTTCCGGTCGCTCGCAGACATTGACCGCCCTGACGTCCGGGTGATGGTCAATCCGGGCGGACTAAACGAAGCGTTCGCCCGCGCGAAGCTGCCTAACGCGCGGCTCGTCGTCCACGAACGCAACGAGGACATCCCCGCGCTCGTGGCGGACGACCGTGCCGACGTGATGGTCACGGAGATCGTCGAAGCGCCGTGGTACGTGCGGCACGACCCGCGCCTTGCCGCACCGCTTATCGACAAACCGTTCACTCACGGCGAAATCGGCGTACTGATGCGGAGTGGGCAGGACGATCTGCTTGCCTTCGTCAACGATGTCCTTGACCGCATGGCATCGGACGGCTCGCTCGACACCCTCAAGGCAAAGCACGACCTCACGCCATCGCCGTGAATGCCGTACACCGTGGCAAAACAATGAAATGCAAATGACATTGTGCAGGAAATTGGAAACAGATGGCATGAGCAAAAACGCAAAAGTATCCGGGTCCGTGGTGGCGGGGTTTCCCTCGCCCGCCGAACAGTATCAGGAAACGCCGCTCGACTTGAACGAACTGCTGGTGAAGCGTCCCGCCGCCACGTTCTTTGTCAAGGTTCAGGGCGAGTCGATGATCGGCGAGGGAATCCACGACGGCGACCTCCTTGTCGTCGACCGCTCGCTCCGCCCCGCCAGCGGAGACGTCATCATCGCCTGCGTTGACGGGGACTTCACGGTGAAGACCTACCGCCGCGACAAGGACGGCGTTCGCCTCGAACCCGCCAACCCCGACTTCCCGGTCATACACATCCGAAAAGGCCAGCAGCTCGACTACTTCGGCAAGGTGACGGCCTGCATACACCGCTTCTGACCATGATCGGACTTGTCGACGGAAACAACTTCTTCGTGTCCTGCGAGCGCGTGTTCAACCGCCGCCTCGTGGGACGCCCGGTTGCCGTCCTCTCCAACAACGACGGATGCTGCGTCGCACGTTCAAACGAGTTCAAGGCTCTCGGCATCGAGATGGGAACTCCCTACTATCAGCTGAAGCACAGGGAGAAGTCGGGCGAGCTGGACTTCTGCTCTTCCAATTACGAACTCTACGGCGATATGTCGCGCCGCATCATCTCCATCCTCCGCGAGGAGGCTTTGGACGTTGAACAGTATTCCATCGACGAGGCGTTCATCTATCCGCCGATGGGCGACGGCATCGACCTCATCGAATACGGCAAGCGCCTCCGCGCAAAGATTCTCCGCTGGGTCGGCATCCCGTGCGGCGTGGGCTTCGCCCCGACAAAGACGCTCGCCAAGATCGCCAACCACATCGGCAAGAAACGCCCCGAAGGTGTGTTTATGCTGCCTGACGATCCGACGGAGATACTTGCGGCGCTTCCAGCCGGTGAGGTCTGGGGCGTCGGGCGCAGGCTCTCGTTGAAACTTCGCGCGGAGCAGATATTCACGGCGAAAGACCTCCGGGACGCAAGCGACGACGTGATCCGATCAGTCGGCGGCGTAGTGCTTCTACGAACAGCGACCGAACTTCGCGGCCAGCCATGCAATGATGACAGGGACTACGACGCAGACCCGGACAGCGTGTCGTGTTCGCGCTCCTTTGGCGAGCCGGTGACAACGCTCGACGGAATCTCAGAATCGCTCGCCTCGTTCACCGCGCAGGCAGCGACAAAGCTGCGCAAGCACAGTATGCTGGCAGCGGGGTGCAACATCTACGCGCAGGTCTTCGCCTCGGGCGGCGGAGGCGATTTTC
>CAMZEN010000020.1 GCA_947305775.1 uncultured Verrucomicrobiota bacterium | reverse complement strand
AACCCCACGGTCTTCCTCTCTTCTTTGCTGACCCGGTAGATATTACCATTTGTGACCCTCCACTGTCGTCTACTAGACATGCGCCACTAGTTTATGGTATGATACATTACATGGATAGTGCATCGACAACTCAAAACGATATGTTCAACCGAATTCATTTCGCTGTAATGGCGATTGAGAGCGGTGCGCGTAAGTTACACATATCTGGACAAGAGATGCATGATCGTCTCAAGGCTCAGGATTTGATTCATAACCGCTTGTTGGCTAGATATGAAGATCTTCACACGCAGAGTCTTGATTGGGTCGCCGATGATACCGTAGAGACATTGAAGAATTGGGAATCTGGTAGATAGTTAACCACAGATCTTCTCAAATCTGCACAAATCTTGATCTAGTAAAATGGGCGAATATCTTTTCAAGGATGAAGGCTATAAGATAATAGGATGTTGTTACGAAGTCTACAACACTCTTAAGCCTGGATTGTTGGAGGCGATTTACAAATTGGCGTTAGGTGTCGAGTTTCAAAAGCAGGGTGTGCCTTATGAGACAGAGAAGCCGCTTAAGGTGTATTACAAGGGAGTCTTGCTACCCAAAACATATTTTGCCGACATTGTTTGCTATGGTGAGATAATAATTGAGGCAAAAGCCGTATCCAACTTGAACTCCGAACACTTGGCGCAACTGCTTAACTATATGAAGATCACCAATACCAAGGTTGGATACCTTGTCAATTTTGGAAACAAAGAGCAGCTAGAGTGGAAAAGGGTCGTTTCTTGATTTGTGTAGATGTGTGTGGATTTGTGGTTTTTGTCGAAAGCAGGCGAGTATCATACTCCCACTCGAACTCGTCTCCCTCTCCCTCGAACTCCCACCCCCACTCCTTCCCTCTCCCTCGAACTCCAACTCCCACTCCAACTTCTTCCCTCCAACTTCTTCTCCCACTCCAACTTCTTCTCCCACTCCAACTTCTTCCCTCCAACTTACCTCTCTACAACTACACCTACTCGCTACAACTACCCGCTCTCCAACTCCCACTCCTAACTCCAACTCGAACTCATAACTCCCACTCCAACTAAAGCCATCCAGCCGCTAGACTCCGCCAACTAATTTTGATACAATACGCTCATAAGCGTGAGTAGCTTTCTACCCATGTCGGAGCGAAATATATCGCCAGTGAAGTATTCGGCTGCATACTTCATGGGGCGTGAGCTTTTGCTCAAGCCCCAGAACGTATGCGCCGAAGAAGCTTTGCTTCGGAGGGAAGCCGCACGAAGTGCGCCCGCAGGGACCGCCAGGGGCCGCGCGAGAGCGTATCCTCAAGCCCTCTGAGCTTACTTTTAGTCGCTGATATATGAACGACTTTCTTGGTATTGAATTCGATGAAGGCGCCTCAAAGCGCCCATCCTTCCCCGACCCTGGTCCGCTGCCTGAAGAGCTGACCCGCGTGCCGGGCTTCATCGGCGAGCTGACCGACTTCACGCTCGCGACCGGCCATAGCCCCAACCGCGTCCTCGCGTTCTCCGGCGCCCTCGCCATGCTCGCGCACCTCACCGGCCGCAGCTACTCCGACGCTCACGGCACGCGCACCAACCTCTACATCGTGGTGCTCGGCGACTCCGGCATCGGCAAGGACGACCCCCGCAAGACCAACGCCCGCCTCGCACAGCGCGTCAACTTCAGCGAGTCCATCGCCGAGGCCTTCGCCTCCGGCGAGGCGATCGAGGACGAACTCTTCAAGTGCCCCAGCCTGCTGTTCCAGTCCGACGAGGTCGCGTCCTTCTTCGGCTCCATGCGCGGCGCGAACAAGGCCGCGAAGTCCATGAGCGAGCGCATCCGCCGTCTCTTCACCTCCAGCTCGTCCGAATACGTCCTTCGCGGCAAGGCCAACAAGGAAGGTCCCGTCCGGACGATAATGAATCCTCACCTCTGCCTTTTCGGGACGGGCGTCCCCGAGGAGTTCCTGGATGCGCTCACCCAGCACGAGATACGCGACGGACTCTTCGGACGCTGCCTTATCCTCAGGGCCACCGACCAGTACTCCGCCCAGGCGGCGAAAGGTCATGTGGCGTTCCCGTCCGGCATCATCTCCGTCGCCGAAAAGCTCGCCGCGCGCGAAAGGGCGGCCATAGAGTCGGGAGTGTTCGCCATCTCCGAGGTCCCCGAAACCCCCGAGGCGACCGCGCTCCTTGATGAAAGCCGCAAGTCGTTCATGCGCCTCCGTAAGTCGCTCGCCGAAGCCGGTCTCGTAAACGCCAGGGCGCAGGTCGTCCGCATGAACGAGAAGATCGCCAAGCTCGCGCTGCTCTGGGCCATCTCCGAGAACGCCGAATCGCCCGTGATAACCAAGGCGGCGGTCGAGTGGGCGATGCTCTTCACGGTCTACGTCACCAAGTGGATGCTCTTCGAGGGACAGTTCCATTCGGCAGAAGGCGGCTTCGGGCTACTCAAGAGCAAGGCCCTCGCCAGCCTCGCCCGGCACGGCGGCAGCCTCGACCGCCGCGGACTCATCCGCAGCCTTGGATGTGATGTCGGAACCCTCAATCGCGTAATCAAGGCGATGCTCGTCGCAGAGGAAATCGATTCTCCCGCGCAAGTTGACGGTAAGATCGTGTATTCGCTAAGGAACGAGTAGTTATCGTGCGAAATCGTGTCAACTATCTGTCAACGCGCCGTCAATTCCAGTTGACACTTCATTGACACTTCGTTGACACCTCAAACGGCGATATCTCAAAGTTCTGCAAGGTCAAATGATGCATTTTGCTACTTTGCCCCAAATGTCAAAAACAAGCCTCGAATTGAAAACCGCAACACTAGAGCGGGCAACCCCCACCCCCGGGGGTAGCCGCCCCGCTACCCCTAGGGGTAAGACCTTCTCATGCCTAGGGGTAAGCCACCCTCATGCCTAGGGGTAGCACCCTCCCACCCCTAGGGGTATCATTCGCGTGCCCGTCCCCGAAATCCTGAGCGCCTAACGAAACCTTTTCTACGCGGTGAAGTTGTAGTTTTTAGTTGAAGTCCTAGAATGGAATTGATCCCTCCGCTCTACAACTACGACTACACACTACAACTCTATATCTACAACTACGACTACATACTACAACTCTCTTCCTACAACTACGCCCTACAACTAATCTACAACTACGACTACACACTACAACTAAATCTACGGCTCCTTCCTACAACTACGACTACATACTACCGCTAATCTAATGGAATTAGCACCCTTTAAAAACCTGATAGTCTGGCAAAAGGCCATGGAACTGGTGCGCATGGTGTATCAGGCTTCAAAGAAGTTTCCTGCGGATGAAAGGTATGCGCTGACAGATCAGTTGCGCCGTGCAGTAGTCTCGATACCGTCCAATATTGCCGAAGGAAGCGGGCGCGCGTCAAACAAGGATTACGCCCATTTCCTGTCAATCGCACGTGGCAGTCTTTACGAAACGCTTACCCAGTTGCAGATCGCACAAGACCTTGGTTATCTTGATGAGTATGATTCATGCAATGATTTGGCTCAAGAAGTAGGTCGAATGCTGACTTCACTAATGAAGAAGTATGACAGCATCCGCTCAAGTAGCGCAAGTGAATAGTCGTAGTCCTAGAATGGAATTTAAACCACCTATCTACAACTACGACTACGCACTACAACTCTCTTCCTACAACTACGACTACGCACTACAACTCTCTTCCTACAACTACGACTATGCACTACAACTATCCTACAACTACAACTACGCACTACAACTAACCTCTTCCTCCCTCCAACTCCAACTCTTAACTCCAACTTATATCCCACCTCTCTACAACTACAACTACGCACTACAACTTATTAAGAAAGAATGACCATAACCAGTTTACAAAACGGCTTCCTTTCCGAATGCACCGAGCGTCCATGGGGCTGCTACGCCAGCACATTCGCGATGAATGGATTTAAGACAAAAGTCTTTGTAGTAAAGCCCATGCAGAGGTTGTCTCTCCAGTCGCATGAGCACAGGCATGAGTTGTGGACAATTGTTTCCGGACGAGGGATCTGCACTGTTGACGACAAGGTGGTAGAAGTCACTAACGATTCATTCGTAATGGTTCCCAAAGGTGCGCGGCATAGAATTGAGAATGTATCTGACATGGATGATCTCGTAATTGCCGAAGTCCAAGTAGGCGATTACATTTCAGAGAGTGACATAGTTCGATATGACGATGATTATGGAAGGGGCGCATGATAAAACGCCTTTTATTCGTTGAGTTTTCTTAAATATAATTGCCGCATAAAGGTGGAGTTTGAAAATCAAGAGCATATTATGAAGCGATTTGAGAAACCGATTTTGGTCACTAGACCATATTTGCCGCCGATTGAGGATTTCAAGCGGGGATGCGAGGAGATATGGGCCAACCAGTGGCTAACAAACAACGGGCCGATGCTGCAGAAATTCCAAAAGGCGCTGTCGGAGTATCTTGGCGTGCCCGAAACCAACCTTGCGCTCTTCAACAACGGAACCCTCGCCCTGGAACTCGGCTACTATGCTATGGGACTCGCTGGCGGCGATGTGATAACAACACCATTCACGTTTGTAGCTACCAGTCATGCACTGAAGCGAATCGGTGCAAACCCAATATTTGTCGATATTGACCCTGAGACGCTTTGCCTTGATCCAGCTAAGGTTGAAAAACTCATCACACCGCGCACAAAGGCCATCGTACCGGTGCATGTCTATGGCAATGCATGTGACGTGGACGGCTTCGCGAGGCTTGGCGAGAAGTATGGCGTTAAGATAATCTATGATGCCGCGCATGCTTTCGGCATTAAGTCTTTGGTCGGATGTGGCGATATGAGCATGTACTCGTTCCACCCGACGAAACTCTTCCATTCTTGCGAAGGCGGTTTACTCATATTCAAGGATGCCGCCGTCCAGCACAAGCTGCACGAGCTTCGTAATTTCGCCATTCATAGCGAAACTGAGTGCGTGGATGTTGGTTCAAACGCCAAGATGAACGAGCTTCAGGCGTTGATGGGATTGGAGTGCTTGAAGAAGATCGACGACTTGCTTGACTATCGACAGAAGATATACAAGGCGTATGAAGAAGTATTTGTTGATTGTGATGAGGTGAAACTTGTCCAGTATTCGCAGAACAAGGCGTATGTGCCAGTGCTGTTCAAGGACTTTGAAACCCGCGAGCGGGTGTATGCCGAGCTTAAAGAAAAGTGCAATGTGTTTACGCGCCGCTACTTCTATCCGCTTTTGACTGAGTTTGCGCCTTATGTATATGGGAAGGGTGCTTGTCCAATTGCCGAAAATCTGGCTTCCCGTGTGCTTACGCTTCCAACATATTTCGGTCTCGCGCCTGAAGATGCGAAGACGATCGCCGAGAATGTGAAGGAGATTGTCGGATGAAGCAAAAGAAGTTGATGTTGCTAGGCGGGATTCGCTACCTACTACCAGTAATTGAGGCGGCCCACAAGCTTGGCGTTTATGTAATAACGGCGGATTACTTGCCGGACAACATTGCCCATAAGTATTCTGATGAATACGTCAATGTCAGCATTATCGACCGTGAGGCAGTATTAAAGGTTGCGCAGGAGAAGCAAATTGATGGAATTCTTTCGTTTGGTGTAGACCCTGGTGTCGTGACGGCTGCGTATGTGGCGGATAAAATGGGCTTGCCATCTCCGCCGCTTGCTTCGGTAGAGATACTTCAGAATAAGGACAAGTTTCGCGACTTCCTTGAGGCCAATGGTTTCAACTGTCCTAAGCGGTACCAGCCGACTGATGAGATAGAATACCCAGTAATCGTAAAGCCTGTTGACTCTGCTGGCTCCAAGGGATGCTCACGTGTCAACGCGCCCTCTGAGTTGGCCGCTGCAATCGAGTATGCACGTTCCGAATCCCATAGCGGGCGCATCATAATAGAGCAGTTCCTCACAAACGCCTATTCTTCGTCCGACACAGATTCATTCTCGATAGACAACGAGCTTGTATTCTGCTCCTTCAACTGCCAGCATTTCGATGCTACCGCACCCAATCCTTATACGCCTGCAGCCTATTCCTGGCCGAGCGATATGCCAATTGCCGCCCAGGAAGAGTTACGCCGTGAAATTCAGCGTCTCATAAAGTTGCTGAATCTCGGTACATCGATATACAATATTGAGACACGTGTCGCAACCGACGGCAAGCCTTACATAATGGAACTTTCGCCGAGGGGAGGCGGCAACAGGCTTTCTGAGGTGCTTAAGCTGGCGACAGGGCAGGACTTGATTGAGAATTCTGTGCGCGGTGCACTTTCGTTGCCAATGATGCCTATGAGCAATCCGTCATATAATGGCTCTTGGGCGGAGTTCATAGTACACTCAAATAAGACAGGAGCGTTTAGTGCTTTGGAAATTGACAAAGATTTTGCGGCGCAGCACCTTGTCCAAAATGATCTTTGGGTCAAGCCAAACGACAGAGTATCTGCCTTTACGGGGGCGAATCAGACAATTGGAACTATCGTTTTGAAGTTTGATTCGCACAAACAGGCGGAAGAGGTCCTTGCTAGATCAAGCGAATGGCATAGGGTGGTTGTGGATGGCTGAGATAGACAGGGCGATAGGCGGATATTTTGAACTTGAGCTCCCACACGGCAAGTTGCCGTATCCGAACGCTGTTCCCGTGAACTTTGGACGCGGCGGATTGGCACTAATCGTTAAGACTCAAAAATATCGTCGTGTCTGGATCCCTGATTACATTTGTCCGGTTGTGCCGCGCTATCTGGAACGGGCTGGCGTCGAACATTCCACATATGAGATTAATCTTAACTTGGAGCCGACAACAATTCCGCAGTTGGAGCACGATGAAGCTTTCCTTTATGTCAATTACTTTGGCGTGAAGGATGCGTATTGTCGGATGCTGGAACAGTCGCAAAAGAATCTTATCTTGGACCTCACACAGGCTTTTTATTATGAGCCGACTGTAGCCGACGGGTTTAATTCCGCGCGAAAGTTCTTCGGAGTGCCAGATGGGGCATTTGTTTTTGGAGCTGGGATTTCGGATGAAGGGCTCCCGCGCGCAATATCCCATGACCAGTTTGCGCCGTTGCTTATGCGTGCTGATGGTGACTTGGCTGGGGGGTATTCCGCTTTTCACAGCCTTGATGATGCGCGTGAGAATCTTGATGCCGCTCAGATGGCTACCCTTACAAGGTTGTTGATTTCGTCAGTTGATGTTGACTCTGCGCGAATCCGTAGGTCAACAAACTTTGAGAAACTGGCAACAGAGTTGGTGTCAACAAATGAATTGAAGTTAGAGCAAGACGCAGTTGGACCTCTTGTATATCCATATCTAGTGCAGAATGGGGAACAACTTAAAAAGCGATTGATTGAAAAGAACATTTTCTGCCCAACCTATTGGCCTAAGATTCAAGGCGCTGGGTATGCTGCGGGAAGATTGGTTAATGATTTAGTTTGTATGCCATGTGATCAACGGTATGATGTTGAAGACATGAAATACATTTTGTCATTCGTAGAAAAGAAAGGAGACTTATATGGAACAAATTCTTAAAGGGAAAAAGCTTTTATACCTTGGTGGCATTTCACGAGCACGGTGGGTTGTTATGCGAGCTCGTGAATTAGGGATTTATGTAATTGTGGCTGATTATAATGAGGATAGCCCGGCAAAAGCCGTTGCTGACGAGGCAATCCTGGTAGACGCGATGAATGTAGAAGCGTTAGTTGCTGTTGGCCATGAAAAGAAAATAGACGGGGTAATGACTGGATATTGCGATATATTATTACCTGTTTGCCGTGAAGTTGCGAAAAGGCTTTCTTTACCGTGCTATATGACGGAGGATATGATAAAAGTTGCTACCGACAAAGGATACTTTAAAGAGGCTTGCAGCCGATATGACGTTCCAGTACCACAGTCGTTTAATGTGGATGAATCAGACATTGACGCATCGGCAAAGCGACTTGCCTACCCTGTCTTTATAAAGCCGATGGACGCTAGTGGTTCTAGGGGTGCGTCAGCGTGCTATTCACCTAATGAGTTTTATGCCAAATATAGTGCGGCGCGCACATTTTCAAAAACAGGGCGTGTTTCTGTTGAAGAATGCCTAAATGGAGTGGCATTTATATTGGACTACATACTAGTGGATGGCAAGGCGTTTTTGCTGTCTATGGCGGATTGCTATGCAGATGAAAATAGACCAGCGGCAGTCAATAGCCCAAATTTGATGATTTTGCCATCTAAAAATATTGATCGGTATTTGAAAGGTGTCAATGAAAAAGTAGAGGAGTTTTTTGATGCATCTGGCTATAAGAATGGAGTGTTCTTTTTTCAGGGATATGCGAATGATGAAAAGATAACATTTTATGAGGCGGGGTGCCGTCTTGGTGGAACCTGGCCTTATATTGACGAGTTTTTCTATGGGATTAACCCAATGGACATGCTCTTTAGTTATTCCACGACAGGAAAAATGTCAATTGGCAAGGACCATACGGTTATTAAAAGAGGGTTTGATGGTTATGCTGCGATAATATATTTTCTTTCTAATGGTCCATGTGGGCATATAGAAAATGTCAAAGGTGTGGACATCGTTGAAAGCTTACCGTATGTAGTGAACCTTATGCAATATTATTACGAAGGAGATAACTATGATTTGCAAAAGGACAGACTGACAGACGTTAGATTCCTTTCGGTTCATTTGGTCGCAGAGAATTTTGAGCTTCTTTGTGAAAGGATAAAATATATTTATGGACTTATTGACTTTGAAGACGAGTTTGGTAAATCGTTATTATCGCCAGTTTACGATGTCGATAAGTTGGTAGGTTACGCTAGGAGGTGATCAAAATGAAGATTGTTGATGTAAATATTCGAGAACTCAAGGTGCCTCTTAAGCATGCCTATGCGCTAAGCAAAGCATATGGTGTACAAACAACAACTTGCAATATTGTAGTCGAGATAGTTACGGATAATGGGGTGTCTGGTTGGGGCGAGTGCGATCCCTGGGCCGAATTTACCGGTGATACTGGAGAAACGGTTATAAGCTTATTGAAGGGGATTATCGGACCTCGCCTAATAGGAATGGACCCAACGGACATAATGGCAATACATGCACTTATGGATTCGTCATTGCGAGGAAATCATACCGCTAAGGCGTGCATAGATGTAGCGTGTTATGATATTCTGGGAAAAACATATGGGGCTCCCGTTTATAAATTTATTGGGGGTAAGCTGCGAGATAGCGTTAAATGTTTTTGGGCTGTAGGCGGCGGAACTGCGGACGAGACGGCAAAAGCTGTTGCTGATGTAAAAGCAAGAGGTTTTTATGGATGCATGATCAAAGTAGGCAATAATTACAGAATAGACGCCGAAAGAACATTGGCGGCGCGAGAAGCTGTAGGTGATGCATTCCCTCTAATAGCCGATGCGAATCAGGGTTGGGATGTTAGAACTGCGATTCTTTATGGACGGGCTGTCGAAAAAGTCAACTTGCTTTTCTTGGAACAACCAGTAAAGTATACAGACATTAATGGCCTAGCAAAGATCAGACAAAGCGTCTCTATGCCTATTTCTGCCGATGAAAGCGTCACAACAATCCAAGATGCGGAACAATTGGTTCGCTTTGCTGCATGTGATTATTTCAGTGTGAAGGTGTCTAAAAATGGTGGTATCGCGCCAATGAAACGCATCTGCGATTTTGCTGCAGATGCTGGGGTAGATGTGTTTTTTAATTCTATGCATGAAGAAGGAATAACGCAATCTGCAAGTTTGCATGTTGCATGTACAGTTTCAAATTTGTTGGCCGAGACAGGACATTCGTTCTTTTCAACGATGCGACTTGATGGCGATATCACGGACTTTAAATATTGGACCGAAGATGGAGTTACAAAGCTTAGAAATAGGCCGGGGTTAGGCTTTGAAATTAATTGGGATAATCTCGAGAAGTATACTGTTCGTAGTTGTTCTGTGTTGAGGTGAACATGATGAATCTTGCAAATGAAAGTGAGGTTTGGGCCGTTGTCGGTGGTGGGAATGGGGGAATTGCTACCGCTGGATTTCTTGCTTTGCAAGGGAGGCGGGTCCGTTTGTACACGAAGTCTGAAAGGAAAGCAAAAGATATTAATGCGAAAGGTGGTGTTGAACTAGAGGGTGTCATTAATGGGTTAGGCAGATTAGAGTTTGCAACAACGGATCCTCACGAGGCTATTGCATATGCGAAAAATATAATAATTGTTCTACCGTCAAACTACCATCGCGATACAGCAAAAAGGATTATTCCGCACCTTGAAGATGGTCAATTTGTTTTAATCATGCCCGAAGCGTCATGTGGGGCAATAGAGTTTCGTTATCTTATTGAGAAGTCGGGTAAAAAAGTCGATGTTGTTGTTGGTGCAACATGTAATTTGCCGTATGTAGCAAGAAGCAATGGTTCGTGCAAATGTACAATAATGGGTGTGAAAAATGAAGTAAATGTAGCGGCGCTTCCCGCTAGTTGCAATGATATTTTTATTAATCAATTCAAAAGCGCATTCCCGATGTTTAAGGTATGCGAAAATATCATAAAAACGAGTCTTGATAATTTAAATGCAATGGTACACCCAGGTCCTATTCTCTTGAATTTGGCAAGGGTAGAAAATGGCGGTGGAACTAAATATGAGCATTATAACGATGGGTTTACGCCTAGTGTGGTTTCACTTCTAGACAAGATGGATGCTGAGAGAATTTCAATTGCAAAGGCATTTAGCCTTACGCAGCGCACAATTAAGCGAACGGTTATCGATATGTATGGATGCGGTGATGAAAGCATGTCGTTAATTGAAGTCTTGCATAACAATAGCAGTTATAAGGGTGTAATGCTCGCTCAATCTATACGTGAGCGTTTTGTTCTTGAAGATGTGCCATATTCATTGGTGGCGATGAGCTCGCTAGGTAAAATAGCCGGAGTTCCCACACCTTGCATTGATGCCGTAATTTTGATATACAAAGCCATTTTAGGCGACGAACTAGACGAGGGTCGAACGTTGAAGAATCTTGGGCTAGAAGGAATAAGCAAGGAAGATTTTCTTATGTATGTGAATGGCAAATAAAGTCATGCAAGTGGATTTATACAGATATTGTCAATGCATAAGGCTAAAGGCCGTGTCTCACTATGGCAAGGGCGCAGGGCTTCGTGAGTAGCCACAATATGAAGCCGCTACGCATTGTGGGTCAATCAGCCATTTTCGGCGCAATTGTTGGAGTCTAAGAAAATGGGGAGTTCTTTAAGAGATAAGACTGTTCATGGCGTATTATGGCGCTTCGCACAGCGCATTAGTACGCAATTAGTTTCTTTCGTTGTAGGTTTGATTCTTGCTAGACTCCTTGGTCCTAAGGCGTATGGCACGGTCGCCATGTTGCTAATTTTTGTGAATATATCTGAAACATTGGTGAATTGTGGGTTTAATGTAGCTCTTGTTCAGAAAAAAGATGTTACTGATGCGGATTGGAGTTCTGTTTTTTATCTGCAATGTTTTATGTCTATCGTATTATATACGGTTCTCTTTTTTGCTGCGCCATATATCGCACAGTTTTATAGCAATCCAGAATTGGCCAATGTATTACGAGTGCAAGCCTTGATTCTTCCAATACATGCAATTCAAGGAATTCAAACTGCTTCCATAGATAGGGAATTACGATTTAACGTCAGCTTTATAATCGGGTTGTCATCCTCACTTGCTGTTGCTTGTGTTGGTTTAATAATGGCTTTCTCCGGATTTGGATATTGGTCATTGGTTTGGTCAACACTTTCAGGTGGGGTGGTTTCCATGTTCGTCGCATGCTTGTTTGTTCGCAGAGCTCCCAAGGTGATGTTCTCAATTAAATCATTAGGCGAGATGTTCCGCTTTGGAGGGGGCATGTTGGCATCAGATTTTGCAGGTGCTATGCTAAATAACATTACAGGCCTCGTGATAGGTAGAGTTTATACGCCAAAAGATCTAGCCTGTTTTGAACGAGGCAAGCAATTGCCAACATTAGTGATGGATTTTGTGAATTCGCCTCTTACAACGGTTTCTTTCCCGGCACTTTCTAAAGTACAAACTGATATTGCTCGTATGCGCTCTGGCATGAGAAAAATCCTCATGCTCTCTACTTTTTTCATTGTGCCAGCGATGGCTGGCTTAAGCGCAGTGTCCGATCATATTATATGGTTTTTGTTGGGCGATGAATGGGTAGATGCGATACCTTATGCGCAAATCGCCTGCATATCCTCGGCTTTCATCCCCTTTGCGACTGTCAATCTTCAAGGGACGAAGGCTATCGGTAGAAGTGGGTATTATCTTGCTGCAACTATCATAAAAAGCTCCACGAGTCTGTTGATACTGTTGTTATTTTGTAGGCTTGGAGTGCTCGCAATTGCGATAGCGTTTGCGGCAATATCCACTCCTATTGGTCTTATTGTAAATGCATGGCCGTCAGGCAAATTTATAGGCTACAGATTGTTGGATCAGGTTAAGGATGTTGCGCCAATTATGGTGATTTCTACGCTGATGGCAATGATAGTGTGGGGGCTTGGTTGTGTTTTGCCAAGGTTCTCGATTGTATCTTTGACAATCCAAATACTATGCGGGATATCTGTCTTCTACGTTACGATTATTGCATTTCGACCTAAGGTGCTTAGTTTAGTTATCGATACATTCCCTAAGTTCTCTAAGTTGTGGCCTAGGCTTAATAATAAATAGGAACAAGTGTATGATTAACCTTTTGCCAGCTGGAGGGCTTTGTAATAGGTTGCAATGTATTGAATGTGCATATAGGTTATGCCGTGAGAGTAAAGAAAGGCTAAATGTATTTTGGGTTTTGGTTGATGACGCAATGCGGGAGATGTATTCGGAAATGTTTATGCCGTTCCCGGATAATGTACAATTGATTGAGAGATGCAAATACTCTGGATGGGTGCGCAGTTTGTTTTCGTGGAAGAATCCAATGCGATTTAAACCAGAGGAAGCGGACCAATTAATTAAGCGGTGCCTGTCCGGAAGGACTAATTTCTTGACGGCCTATTACAATTGTGAGAGTTTTTATGCCCCCAATGATGGGGGTTATGATTATTCTTGGTTAAGACCTAAAACTTCAATTCGCCAAAAGATTGATGAAATATTCAATATGTTGGACGGCGCGTCAATAGGTGTTCATATTCGTAGGACGGATAACCAATGGTCAATAGAACACTCTAGCAATGAAGCATTCTTTAAGAAGTTAGATTGTGAGATAGGTGAAAATCCTGATGTTAAGTTTTATCTTGCGTCCGATGATGCGCAAGTTAAGCAAGATTTTAAATCCCGATACAAGGATAAGGTGAAAACACGTCCTGTTTTGGCGCGACATCAAGCCGGAAGTGTTGCGGATGCAGTGGTTGATTTGTTCTTGCTTGCGCGCATGAACAAGATTTATGGCTCATTTAGAAGTTCTTTTTCATCTGTAGCATCGCGGATATATGGAATCCCACTGGAAGTGGTGTCGGAATAGCGTATCTATGGAGATAATATGACACTTAAGGAAGAGTTAGAACTAATTCGTGGAGTGCCTATAGAGGCATTCACGGTAAAGCCAGAAGATGTGCCATGCATAGAGACCTCCGACACGGAGAAACTCTGCAAGAATCCAGTTGTCTCGGTTAGTATGATCACTTACAATCACGAGTCATGCATACGACAAGCGATTGAAGGGGTGATGATGCAGAAGACAGACTTTGAGTTTGAACTTATAATTGGTGAAGACTGTTCACAAGACAAGACTCGCGAAATATGTTTTGAGTATCAGAAAAAGTATCCTGACAAGATACGCGTTCTTTGGTGGCATGAAAATGTTTCTAAACTAGGCGGCAACGCCCGCCGCGTTGCAGCTCGTTGCCGAGGTGAATTTATTGCATTTTGTGAGGGTGATGATTATTGGATTGATCCGTTTAAGTTACAGAAACAGGTAGATGTGATGCGGATGTATCCTGATGTAAGTTTTTGCTTTGGAGATCAAGCAGTATATAACCAGACAAGCGGGAAATTGCAACATCCTAGGCAAGCACACGCACATTTTAACCCCGGGATTATTAATAGCAGTCAATATATATTGTCGAAGGTTAATGCGCAAACATGCACTGTGCTTATGAGAACTTTAACATGGAGAAAGGTTGTTGATAAATATGAGATTTTCAACTGGAGGCTTGCTATTGGGGATGCTCAGCTTTGGATGGCGTTGGCGCTTAATGGACAAGGATATTTTATAGACGAAGAATTAGCGACATATAGAGTTCATGCAGGTGGGATTTCTCATGGTCGGGGGGGGGCTACGACGAGAGATGGATGCTTGTCTACATTATATTTTGCAAAAAAACATGACATCTTCCCTTTGGATTTGATAGTTGCGGCATATGATGCTATTACGAGGAATGAAATGCTTACTATCGCAGCATTAGAAAGAATAGCTGATAGGAAATTAAAATTTGCCAGGTTCTATAAAAGCACAATCCTAGAAAAGAGATTGGGAGTAAGCGTATTTGACAAGTTTTTCATATTGCTAGGTTACAGGTTTTTTGTGTTTTATTACAAGATTAAACTTAAATTGCGATAAGCTCCTTCGAAGAGGAGGTTATGTCTAATAAGGAGAGAAAGCGAGTTGCTATCGTCACCTGGAAGGGTGGGGAGAACTTTGGGACATGCCTGCAAGGCTATGCCTTGCAAGAGAGACTGATCTCTCTAGGGTATTTGGTCGGTTTGTTGCCAGATGTGCCTCATGCCGATGGTGTAAAATCCTGGATTCAATGGGTGATGTCATCCGTCGGCTTGATGAGGCTTCGTGTTTGGCTAAAACGTAAACACGACTTTCAGACTAACAAGCGTATGCGGTGGGAGCGCAAGGCTTATAGGACATTGACGCTGTGGACTCAATGGCAGCTTCGGCGGCTAGTCCAGAGGACGGATTGTTTTGTCACCGGTAGCGATCAAATCTGGAATACCTATCATCACTTCATGCCGATGCAGTTTCTTAATTTTGCGGGCAAAAAGAAACGGATTGCGTATGCTTCCAGCATTGGCACGGAACGATTCAAGCCAGAGTATGAAGCGCAGGTTAAGGAATGGCTTTTGAAGTTTCAGCATATTGGGGTCCGAGAACAGGCGGCCGTTCGGACTATTGCAGATTTAACTGGAAGGTCGGATGTGGTTCAGGTTGTGGACCCCACCCTTTTGATAAGCGTAACAGAATGGAGAAATTTTGCCAAGGATGCTGAGGTGGAGATTGAGTTGCCGAGGCATTTCATTTTTTGCTACCTTGTTGGAGACAACCCTTGGTATGTTGATCAATTGAGAGCCGTTAGTGATAAAGTAGGTTTGCCGATTGTAATTGTACCCGCATGCGAGAATCCATTATTTGAATTTGAGGGCTCTATAGTGTATCGATATGCGACGGCTGTTGAGTTTGTTGCACTAATAGACAGGGCTGATTTTGTTTGTACTGATTCCTTTCACGCTACAGCGTTCAGCATCAACTTCAAGAAACCCTTTGTTGAATTCATGAGGTTCCGTGAGGGTGATGTAGCCTCGCAAAACTCTCGCATTTATGAGTTGTTGACGCATTATGGCTTAATGAAACGCATTTATAGCGAAACATCAACAGAGTGGACTATGCCAATAGAATATGGGAAGGTTTCTGAATTGTTGGATTCTGATATAAAGCGGTCGTTGCGGTATTTGATTGATTCAATTGAGCGATAGAGGAGCGGAAACATGGGTGTACGTTATTTGTTGCTTGGCGGAACGGGGGCTATGGGGGTTTATCTCTGTGGCGAGCTTTTGCATAAAGGCGGAGATGTATACGTTACATCTCGGAAGCCTCGGCAGGCAACTGATGGGATTCATTATATAAGCGGTGATGCGCACAATATCAGTTTTCTTGAACATGTAGTGGAAGAGCTTAAACCGGATGTCATTGTTGATTTCATGGTTTATGGTACGGATGAGTTCAGCGCACGCTATGAGTTTCTGCTAGGGCACACGAGGCACTATGTTTATTTGTCTTCGTATCGTGTCTTTGCCAATTCACAAAAATTGATTGAATCTTCACCACGGCTTCTAGATGCATGCGATGATTTGGACTATCTGAAGACGGATGAATATGCGCTCGCTAAGGCTCGGCAGGAGAATATTCTGCGTGCGTCAAAGTATAATAACTGGACAATCGTACGCCCGAGCATTACATATTCGCGAAATAGATTCCAGTTCGGTTGTCTTGAGGCTGGGATAGTTTGCTATCGCGCACTAAATGGTCTGCCGGTAGTCATGCCAAGCGAGATGTTGGATAAGTATACAACAATGACGTGGGCTAAAGACGTAGCGACAATGATTGCGAGGTTGACCTTAAATCCACTAGCAATGAGTGAGGATTTCAACGTTGTCACTTCGGAGTCACGTACTTGGCGTGAGGTCTTTGATGTATATCACAAAGTGCTTGGCATGAATGTCAAGACCATATCAATGGATGACTACTTGACGATTTGCGCTAAGTACCAGACCAAGTATGATAGGATGTTTGACAGGATCATGGATAATTCTAAGGTGTTGCGTGTTACTGGATTGAGACAGTCGGATATTACACCTATTGAAATAGGGCTGGCTAGAGAGTTAGAGGCGTTCAAGAAGAATCCAGTTTATCAATATGGTGTAGATCTGGGTACAAGCGCAAAAATGGATCGGATCTGCCGAACTCATACGGCACTTTCGGGATTGCCGATGAGGCAGAAGCTTGTCTATCTCAGATGCCGATATAAGTTGATAGGAATGATTGGCAATATGGTGTCATGGTTGCTTAAATGGCTGAAACATTGACTTATTTAATTAGGAGTGTTGGTATGTATACTGATGCAAAGAATTGCCAGATATTGGTCGCATTGCTCAAGGCGCATGGAGTGCGGCGTATCGTCGCATGTCCAGGGACGACAAATATAGACTTTGTTTCGAGCGTGATGGATGATCCGTTCTTTGAGGTCTATTCATGTGTTGACGAGCGGCACGCGGCATATATGGCAGTTGGCATGGCGGAAACGAGTCTGGAACCAGTTGTTATTACCTGCACCGCGGCGACTGCAAGCCGTAATTTCATTCCAGGGCTGACGGAGGCATATTACCGCAAGCTGCCGATACTGGCTGTTACGTCAAATAGGGAGTATGTGCAGCTGGGCAATGGCTATGATTCTGTTTTGGATCGCACTCGTATCCAAAAAGATATCGCAAAAATCAGTGTGCGGTGCCCAATAGTCAAAGATGAGCAAACCCGAAGGTATTGTGAGATTGAGGTGAACCGAGCTATTTTGGCGTTAACGTCCAATGGCGGCGGGCCAGCGCATATCGAGCTTGAGATGCGATTCCCGTTATCATTTAAGACGGAGAAGTTGCCAGAGGTAACGAAAGTAGAGCAGTATACGTTGGCAGATCGCGAATGGCCAGATTTACCTAACAAGAAGATAGCTGTTTGGATTGGCGCCCATAATCCTTTCTCAAATGAAGAGAGTTTGGCGTTGGAGAGATTCCTGAAGACGCATCAAGCTGTAGCCCTTGTAAGCAAACAGAGTTCGTATATAGGCTATGGCGCTGTGTCAGCGGAGTTGCTTTGCAACGGGAGCATATATGCGCATCGATTTGCAGATCTTTCGCCAGAGTTGATTATTCATATCGGCAATGTGACTGCTGCATACAATACGGCAAATTACCTAACCAAGCGTGCGCCATGCTGGCGCGTGAATGAGGATGGTGAGATTCGTGATTTACTTCAGACAAGTGTAAAGGTGTTCCAAGTTGATGAACAATCCTTCTTTGAGCATTACAGCAAGGGGCCTGATGTTAAGAATGAATTCGCCGCAGCATGGCAGAGGGCGGCGGATGATGTTTGGAATATGCGACCCAACCTGCCGTTTTCAAATTATTGGATAGCACAAGAGCTTTGCGACAAGGTGCCTGACAATTTCATTCTTCATCTATCGATTCTGAGTTCTATTCGAGCTTGGAATTTATGTCCAAATGTTAAAGTACAGGAGTTCACCAATTCAGGCGGGTTCGGAATAGATGGGGCTATATCCTCGATGATTGGATCGTCATTGGTGCTAAAAGACAAGATTCATCTTGCGGTTGTAGGCGACTTGAATTTCTTTTATGATCTCAATGCAATCGGGAATAAGCATCTTGGTTCAAATGTGCGCATCCTGATTGTCAATAATGGTGAGGGGATTGAATTCTCATTGACAGGAAATCCAGGGCATAGCTTTGGGGAGAAGACATCTAAATACATTGGAGCGGGGCATCATTTTGGCGACAAATCGCGTTCTTTGGTCAAACATTATGCTCAAGATCTTGGTTTTTCCTATATGACAGCGTCGTGCAAGGATGAATTTAGGGCGGCTGTTAATACGTTACTAGATTCTAATCTTGACAAACCAGTACTATTGGAATGCTTTGTTGATGGCAAGGATGATATTGCTGCGTTAGATATGTGTGCATCGATTGTAAAAGATCCTGCCTCATTGAAAAGTGTAGTTGGGGGTCTGCTCCCAAGTCAAGCAAAGGATGTACTTCGCAAATTGTTCTAGTTTTATGACAAAGTTGTCGTTTATTCTCCCTGCGTACAAAAGAAGGTATCTGCCAGAAGCGATTCAGTCGATTTTGGCTCAGACATTTACCGGTTTTGAATTGGTTGTGGTCGATGACTGTTCGCCAGAGGATCTTCACGAGGTTATTGCTGGGTTCTCAGATGAGAGGTTGAAGTATCTACGCAATGAGCGCAATATTGGAGGACAGAATCTGGTTGCAAACTGGAACAGATGTCTTGGGCTAGCAAAAGGTGAGTATTGCGTGTTGGCTAGTGATGATGATGTATATGCTCCTAATTTTGCGGAGAAAATGCTTGCATGCGCCTCACGTCATCCAGAGGTTGATGTTATTCATTGCAGAATTGCCATGATTGATTCGCAAGGCAAGACGACTAAAATCTCTGAGAATCGTCCACAATTGGAGTCGTGTGCTGATTTCCTTTACGCAAGAGGAGTGCGTCGTTGCCTTCAAACGGCCCCTGAATTCATGTTTAAGACAAAGGCGCTGCAGGAAGCGGGAGGGTTTGTATCTTTCCCGGCGGCCTGGTATTCGGATGATGCAACATGGGCGTTGCTCGCGAGAGAAAAGGGAGTAGCATTCGTCCCAGAAGTTCTTTTCAAGTGGCGGTACTCCGGGGAAAACATATCCAGCAGGGTAGATGTAACAGAAAAGAAGATTAAAGCGGCGGAGGAGTATAAGGAATGGTTGCGGAATTTTATCGCTGCAGTTCCTGTTTCGGATGGGTCGCAGAGAGCCATCTTGGATTTTGTTTCAAGCCATATTTATGAGTCGGTTGATCAACAGTCGCTTTTTGATCTTGACGATACCAGGTTTTTACCGTGGTTTAAGATTTTGGGAAGTCACATCCTGACTCGACGGCTAATGCTCAGGTCGGTTCGTAATAGACTGCGTAGAATGGTTGGCCTTAGCTGATTGAAGAATGATTCCAAAGATTTCAATTCTCGTTCCGATATACAATGCCGCGAGGTGGTTGCCGGCGTTTGTAGGGGCATTGTCGCGGCAGCGTTTGGATAATGCGGAGTTCTTGTTTCTCGATGACTGTTCTACTGACGATAGCATGGATGTCCTTGAGCGGGAATTGAATTGCGGTGCACTCATGCAATCTTCGCGTTTGCTTCGTCATGACGTAAACAGAGGGGTAAGCGAGGCGCGGCAGACGTTGCTTGAAGCGGCGACAGGAGAATATATTATTTTTGCAGACCCTGATGACACTATGGACGATGGCATGTACTCAGGTCTTGTGGATACTGCAATGCAGACAAACGCGGATCTTGTCTGGGAGGATTTCTTCGAGAATGATTCAAGATGCAAACAGAGTGTGCCAGAGAATACAGATGTGATGTTGTCGTCATTGTTGCGCGGTAAGCTGCATGGAGCGCTTTGGAATAAGTTGATGCGTAGAGACTTCGTAACTCCCTCTGGCGCTAGATTTCTTAATGGCAGGGTGGGTTTATGCGAGGACTTGGATTTTGTTTGTCAAGTGCTTTGTGCCAGACCAAAGGTGGCTTATAACGATGGGTGCCACTATCATTACAGGACGGTCACAGGTTCTGCGACGCATGGGCTAACGGAGAAATCATTTGCTTCTTTGCAGACGGTGGAGAATCACTTGACAAGAATACTCTCAGCTGACAGATTTTGCGAAGATCTGACATATTGGCGCAAGGGGAATAGATTGGCAGCGTTTATTTCCAAGGCGGTAAGTGATAGGTTTTTCTACGACTATGTTGACGACTTGCGAGACTTGTCAGGCTTGCGGACAGACTTAGCTTTGAAGGGGTTGTATTGGTTAGCTGCAAGAAGGTTTCGTTTTATATCTCAGCGGATATATCGGTTAGCAACACTGTTTAAATTTTGATAATAATTGGGACTCTTTTCATCAAGAGGGGCTAATGAAAAGACCTATCTATCTTTATATTACTCCATTCTTTCCTAGCGTTGCAAAGTGGGAGGGTGCATATTGCTACGATGCGGTCAAGGCCTTGATCGAAAACGGTAAATATGACATCAGGGTCTTTACAGGCGGAAATGGCGAGGACTACGAATATAATGGGATAGTTGTTCATACATTCAAGACTAGGGAGTTGCCGAGCGCAATATTCCCGTTCCTCTTTGCCAAATGGAACCAGAAGAGCTTCTTGGCGGCTGTTCGCCGCACCTGCATAGATACTGATCAGGTGGCAATATGCCATGCTCATACAGCTACATATGGTATTTATGCATTGCTATTAAAAGGGCTCAACAAGAACTGTCTTACGCTTTTGCATCACCATGATATGGCGAGTTTTGGATTGAACATAGGTTGCATGCGGCATTTTTGGCTATATAATTTAATTCAATTTCCGATATTGCGACGCATGCACGAAAAGATTGACTGTCATGTGTTTGTCAGCGAGGCTTCACGGAGGAGCTTCCTTTTTGCGCCAGATACATCATGGTCTGTCTACCCTGACTACAAAAAACAGATGCGAGGACTTCCATACAGAAGGGTAAAAATAAAGAACTCGCTTATTTTACACAATGGAGTAGATGTTGGTTTATTTAAGCCACAAATAATACAAAGAGCACAAGGGGGGTTTACAATTGGGTGTATTGGTAATTTTCAAGTTCCGAAGGGTCAAATGGTATTGCTGAAGGCGGTGGAGATTTTGGGTCGCCGAGGACGGATAATGGGTGACGGAAGGGTGAAGGTCGTTTTTGTGGGGAGTGGATCGGAAAAGGCGAAGTGCGAGAAGTATGCGAAAGAGAAAGGGTTAGATGTCGAGTTTAGGAGCGAGGTCAGACACGAGGAGTTGGTTGATTTCTATAGGACTCTTGACTTGTTCGTTTTGCCGAGCTATTTCGAGGGGTTTGGATGTGTCTACGCAGAGGCATGGGCATGCGGAGTGCCATTTATTGCGTGTGAGGGGCAAGGTATTGCGGATTTGATTCCAGAGGTGGATCGAGTGAAATGGTTAGTACAACCGAATGATGCGGGGAGCCTTGCGAGAGCCATTGATAATTTCCTTTTATATCATCCCAAACAGTATTTGTCAGGCGAGATTGCGATTAAGCCGTTAATTGAAGAGTTTGTGTGCAATCTGAGTAGAATCCGGATATAATGCGATATAATGGATTAGATTGGCTTCGTGCCATTGCAGCATTTGGGATTGTGGGGTGTCATTTGAACCTTGCACCGACAACTGGTATTGAGCGAGTTCTTCTTCGCTTTTGTGATATGAATGTTGGAGTGTTTGGGTGCATAAGTGGCTTTTTGCTCGCTAAGTCGGTTTTCGAGTCAAATGACATGGAAGTGAGGGCGTTGTTGCTTAGCAAGATAAGGCGGTTGGTTCCTGTATACTTGGTTTGGACAGTTTTCTACATTGTAGTTGGGGCGTTGTTTGATATTATAACAGATGGTAAATTAGGACCAAAATTTTTCGAGTTATCGTTTTGGGGAAGTGCGGTTTTCAATGGTGGTGCTTCATGTCATTTATGGTACCTTAGCGCACTTGTGTACGGTTCTGTGATATTTGTCCCGGTATTGTTTGTAGTTCGGAATTATCGTCGAAGGTTTGCATGCTTTGCATTTACAGGGAGTTTGGCGTTGATTTGGATGTCTTATAGTATTCATGGTAATTTCTGGTTTTACACCGTTAGGTTGTTCTCATATCTCTTGCTTGGCATAAGCATATACAATTTACGGAAATATGTGTCTCGGATCCCTTTGGAACTCATTTCTGCTCTTTATATGGTTGCTATGTTGTTCTCGATTTATATGCCGGTTTGGC
Source organism: uncultured Verrucomicrobiota bacterium (assembly GCA_947305775.1). Taxonomy (GTDB): domain Bacteria; phylum Verrucomicrobiota; class Kiritimatiellia; order RFP12; family UBA1067; genus UBA1067. The sequence goes on along the minus strand of CAMZEN010000020.1, from coordinate 22,311 downwards.
CGCATCATTTTGTCCCGGATTACATTTGTGCAACTTTTCTTTTTATAATCTTCTCAAGATCTGAGTGGAGGCCGACTGCTATTGGTAAATGGCTTGGCGCGACAAGTTTTGGTGTCTACTTGATACACCCTGTTTTTACAGCGATGAATGCAGTTTTACTTCAGCGTATTATAGGTTGCGGCCGTATCCCGATTGTGCTTTGTGATTGGATATGCGCTTGGTTATTCTCTATGATTTTCGCTTCTTTGGTAACTTTAGTGCCTATAATCAATCGTTATTGCAAATAAATAAGTTGTTATATGTCTCTTTATATCAATCCAGTACTGTCGAGCCACGATTACGGAATCTTTAGGGTCGGAGGGGCGGGTCTGGCCAATTGTATGTTTGTAGCAGCACGCGCTGCAATAGTTTCACGGAAACTTGGGGCAGTAATGCTTCGCCCCACTTGGGAACGAATAGGGGTCGGGCAATGGATAAGGCGAGAGCGCGATAAGAGGTTGTATTCTGGCTTGTTCAAAGGGTATGATGTAGTTGAAGGCCTGAGAAAGATTTGGTTGTCGCACATGCAGAGACATATTCACGAGGAAGATGCGTATACGGCGGAAAGTGGGATAGTCGATATAATGGGGCTTGGATCATATTTCCAGGATTTATTCGAAGATTCTGCTTTGGTTAGGCAGTATTTCAAAGATAACATTCTTCCTCAGGCCATAGCTAACGTTCCGACAGGGGAGCATAATGTTGTTGCAATACATGTGCGCCTTGGAGATTTTCCGGCGCAATACAGAACCGATTTAGATTGGTATGTTAAAGTTGTTGAGCTTGTTGCAGCTAAAAATACTTTAAGTCATCAACAAAAAATTTGGTTGTTCTCGGATGGCTCAGATGAGGAATTGAAACCTCTACTCAACATCCCGAATGTTAGACGGGTGTATTTCGGTAATGCCTTGGCGGATATTATCGCAATTAGCAGGTGTAGAATGCTTGTCGGGTCGGACTCGACATTCTCTGGATGGGGCGCTTTTCTTGGTAATATTCCAAGTGTTTTCGCGCATGTTCACTACGGGCGGATTCTAGGCGATGACTCACGGGTGTTAGTTTCAGAGGATTTTACTCAAATTTCCTCTTGGGTTTCTTCTAATTTAATTAAGTAGATCTTGATAAACTGCATGAAAAGCACGCCTCTATGTTTTAAAGTTTTTAAGTTGACAGTCATGCTTGGGATTGCGGCATTTTTTTGTCGAATCACAGGAGGCTATTTTTCAGTCGCATTGGTTGCGCTTGGAGTGCATTGGGTTATCACGCGGCAATATGGTAAGGCCTTGGCTTGCTACGCTTTTTTCCCATTTCTCGTCGTAGTCAACCCGTTTATTGTCCCTAAGCCTGCGGTAATGGTTTGGGCTTTACGTTTGGGACCGCTAATTATTGGGATGTTGCTTGTTGCCCTCGCAATGAATCGGCGAGGCGAGCATCGCCTACCATTGGGGACTATGCTCATCTATCTGATTTGCGTTGCGCTGTCGTCTTGCGCTGGGTGGGCTCCAAAAATTAGTTTTCTAAAGCTAATTAATTTCATCTTCTTCTTTTTAGGTTTTTGGATAGGTACGCAGAACCTCCAGGACTTCCCTAAGGAAACAGAGTTCGTTCGCATATTTATTTTGTCCTTGGCAGTGCTGACGGTGTTTGGCAGCATTTGTACATTGCCATTCCCCGCCATAGCCTATCCGCTTGACATACAAATGGCCGAAGTGTTCCGTAAAGAAGGAGCAGAAGCTGCGGCGGCATATTTTCGCAGTAGAGGGAGCGGTATGACCCTTTTTGCTGGCATAACATTTCACAGCCAGACATTAGGACCATTGCTGAGTTGTTTGTTTGTCTTGGTTTTGGCGGATGCACTCTTTATAGAATGTAAGGTTACTAAACTTCACTTACTATTGTTGGCGGCTATGCCGATTCTTCTCTTTATGACGCGATCAAGGACAGCATTCTTGTCGTTTGTTGTTGGCTCGGCAATGGTTCTTTGGTATGCTGCTTCACGAATACGTATGGAGTTTGTATTACGTGCGCGCGTTAAAAATTTAGCTAAGGCGGGATGTGCCTTGATGTTGCTTGGTCTTGTGGTTGCAGAGGCATCAAACAAGGTTGTTACGCGTTGGGTTCTTAAGACAGATGATACTAGATATGATGACCGAAGTTTGACGGAAGCGGTTACTTCTACTCGTATGGGGCTAGTCGAGTTAAGCATGGAGGAGTTTCGCATGAATCCATTGTTTGGAATGGGTTTCCAGGTGAATCATGAATCTAGAGAACTTTATGGTAACAACGCTGGGCTTGTCCTATCCGCACCCGTTGAGAAGGGCTTGCTCCCCTTGATGGTTCTTGGTGAAAGTGGAATTGTCGGTACGATTGCATTCCTAGTTTTTATTTGTTCGTTCTATGCGACGTGTCATAGGCGAAAGTATATGGTGACGATTGCGACCTTTACGACATTCTTGGCCACGAATCTTGGGGAGGCGACCTTCTTCTCGCCAGGGGGTGGCGGTGGAATAGAATGGATGCTGACAGCTGTTGGTGGCTTTTGCTTAGACACTTTAATACTTTTCAGAAACAAGAGAGACGTATGGTATTCAATGTCTTGACTTTAAAATCAGTTACACGATAATTTTTGCGATGACGATTGCTCTATTAACCAATATTATTTCGCCGCACAGGATCCCGCTTTCGCATCAATTGGCTGCGATGGTAGGGCATAAGAACTACAGATACTACTACACAGAGCCGTTGCATTCGGAACGAGCCGAACTAGGGTGGTGTGGCAATGAGTGCCATGAATGGTGCGTGCCATTTTCTGAAAGTGATAATTCAATTATAAAAGAGGATTTGTTCGTTAGTGGGCTTCGAAGGTGGGATTTGCTATTGAGCCGAGCTGGGCAGGGATTGCCTTCTATTTATGCATCAGAAAGGTGGTTCAAGCCTAGCTTTGGCTTTTGGCGTATCTTTGTACCATCGTATTATCATATGGCCGCAAAGTTCGTAGGGTTGTTATCAAGCTTTAGTCCTGTATATTATTTCCCACAGGGTGTTCATGCGGCGCGTGATATGGCCAGGTTGTGCGGGCTGCTGCATGGCGATTGGCGATGTTTGTTTCGTGCGCCAAAGCTTGCATTTGAGATGAAGCCTTGTGGCAGAATTTGGCTCAAGAATAGAGGAGATGACAAACGGTATTGTCTTGACAAGATGCGGATGTGGGGCTACTTCGTAGAACCATCCCAATACCCCAATCCTCACTCACCCATTCACAACTCCACCACTCTAAAAGTTCTTTGGGTTGGCCGCCTTCTACATTGGAAGCGAGTGGACACCATCATCCGTGCCGTTGGCGAACTCGCGCGACCTTCCTCGAACTCCAACTCCAACTCGAACTCACATTCCCCAATTACTCTCGACATCTACGGCATTGGCCCCGAAGAGAATCGTCTCAAAAAACTTGCTGCCAAGTATGGTGATCACATAAAGTTTCATCAGCCTGTCTCAATCTCGGAAGTGCGAAAGTTAATGAAAGAGCATGACGTATATGTTCTCGCAAGTAATGGTTATGAAGGCTGGGGTGCTGTTGTAAGCGAGGCGCTAGAAGAAGGAATGCGTGTGATTGGCACTTGTGAGGCGGGGAGTAGTGCGACAATGCTCCCCGAGACAAACCTATTCCATGCAGGGGACTGGCGTCGGCTCGCAAATTTGCTTGCTTCTGATGTCCCCCAAATCGGAATTGACAATTGGTCTTCCAAGGAAGCTGCGCAAAGATTACTTGCCTTTTACGAGTTTGCTAAGGAGCACTTCGCATGAAGATTCTTCATGTTATAACAGGGTTGCGTAAGGCTGCTGGAACAAGCGTATTTTGCAGTGAGGTCTGCAACGGTCTCGTTGCTCTTGGGCATGATGTTGCTATTGCAGTTCACAATCCAAATGCTGCGGATTGCTACCCCCTAGACCCACGTGTAAAATTAATCTCAATCAACTCCCTATTAACTAACGACTATCGACTAGAGACTAACGGCTGTATAATTCATATCCATGCTCTATGGGAGCCAATATTGCATAAGGTTGCAAAGTGGGCTAGGATGAATCAGCTGCCAATTGTATGGTCTCCACACGGTATGCTCACGCCGTGGGCGATGAACAATAAGAAGTGGAAGAAGCTTCTTGGTTGGTGGCTGTATCAGCGATGGGATTTGGCACGAGCTGATTTGTTGCATGTTACGGCGGCGAGTGAAGTTGAAGATGTGAGGAGAGTGGGGCTAAAGAATAATGTGTTGGTTGCTCCGCTTGGTGTGAATGTTGATAGAATAGTAGAACGTGTTGAGCGTGTGGACGCGAAGAAAGTTTTATTGTTTGTTAGTCGGGTGCAGAGGAAAAAGGGCCTTGAAAATCTTGTTATGGCTTGGGCACAGTTATCTCCTGAAGTTAAAAGCATGTGGATGGTTAGAATTGTTGGCCCAGATCAAGAAGGACACACAGCAGAACTGAAAGCGTTATGCGCGGACTTGAGAGTTGAGAATAATTTTGAGTTCATCGGGCCTAAATATGGTGATGATTTGGCGCGGGAATACGCATCGGCAGATTTGTTTGTGTTGCCTACTCACAGCGAGAATTTTGGCAGCGTTGTGATTGAGGCGTTAGCACATGGTGTTCCAGTTATATGCACGAACGGCGCACCGTGGAAAGAACTGGAAACGCACAAGTGCGGTTGGTGGATTGATATTGGCGTTGAGCCGTTGGTAAAGGCATTAAAGGACGCGACATTGCTTTCCGAGGAAGAAAGAGGCAATATGGGTGCGCGAGGACATAAGCTGGTTGAGGAAAAGTACACTTGGAATGCCGTGGTAAATAAGATGGTTGAGGGATATAAGGAGGTTTTGAATGGCAGGACTTGATCTTAGGAACTACAAAAATCGCCACTCAATTATAAGCAAGATTGCAAGGGTGGTTTGGAATGTTGTGTGGGTTTTGCTATTCAGACCAACACCTCGTGGAAATTTGTTCCGACCTTGGCGTATCGCATTGTTGAAGTTGTTTGGTGCGAATGTCAAATGGTCTAGCAATGTTCTGCCAAGTTGCAGAACATGGCAGCCATGGAAGCTTACGATGGGTGAATATGCTTGCTTAAGCGAGAATGTCGATTGCTATGCGGTTGACGATATAATTATTGGTGATCAGGCGACAGTCAGTCAGGGGGTAATGCTTTGCACGGCAAGCCATGACATAGGGTCGAGCATAATGGAGTTGGTTACAAAGCCGATAACGATAGGCGCAAACGCATGGATTGCCGCCAACGCCATAGTTCTCCCCGGTGTTACAGTCGGCGAAGGTGCTGTTGTTGGTGCAGGTTCGGTCGTGGCAAAAGACGTCGAGCCTTGGACTGTCGTCGCCGGCAACCCCGCCAAGTTCCTCAAAAAGCGGGTGTTGAAAGACTAATATAGTATGTCGATTAGCAATCTGCTTGGTCAAGGTGTTAATTCAGTTTTGCCTTATATAAACATTTCGCATCATATCAAGAGCACTTTAGAAAGGAGCCCTCTATGAAAAAGTCAACTGTCCGTGCGTATTTTGTTACAACAAATAGTCTGTCTATTCTTGGCGTCGAAAAGTTGCACCTGTGCTCGTGGCTATTCCAAGATGGCGCTGAGTATTTGGAAGTAGGAGCCAAAGTTAAGATAGACCCTGACGCGATTGAAGTTGGCGAGGCTTGGGAATTGGATTTATGGTTATCATTTGTTGATGAAGGATGCAACCAGCACAAGTGCTTATATTGCAAATTGAAAGATGCTGATAACGCACGATTTATCTTTAATGAAGGGGTACAGGCACCCACCTCTTTTTCAGACGGATCGCAGGACTCTGGCGTAATAATGCCGTTCAAAAGTGGTGAGTCACTTTGTTTCTTGCCGATTGCCAGTTGTACGTGTTCAAGAGGCAAAATACATTTGGTCGTTAATCGGCCTTCTGATTCGGGTGTGGCGGAGTTAGGGGATAATTTTTATGTTCGATTTGTGATAGAACTTAAAGCATCGACATTTTCAAGCATCATAAAGGGTATCGCACGAAAAAGCTATGTATATGATATTAAGGTAAACGAGTTTCGAAACTTACCAGAAGGTATTGATTCTACGAAGATATTGCCTATAGATCATCTATTTTGCATTCATATCGTACCTAGAGATTATCAGTTGGCGCACTTTGGCAAGGCGTTTCGGCATATTAGAATATTGGAGGATGAAGATTATGCCAAATATGCGGAAGGTACGCTTTTGCCAAATAAGATTAATAGCGATGAGTTTGTCGTTGTATTTAATAAAGTAGATAATTCGGAAGATAAAGCAGACAATCTTGTCGTTAATAATAATGTCGATCCCTCTAGTGTATCGTCTACTGCGTTTGCCGCTCAGAACAATAATAATGTCCTAACACCAAAAATTTCTTTTACTGTATTTGAGTCAGAATCAATTGGACGGGTCCAGGTAATATTTGCAATGGGCTTAAATTTGATTTACAGTACATTCTTGTATTTCTTGGGCAAACTTGGCGCGGAGCGTATGCAACTTAATCCCATAGGGATAAGAGGTCTAATATTGTTGGGTTGCGGGCTTGGCATTCTTGGGGCTTTTTTCTTATGCAAGAAGTATTTCTCTTGGGGTGCAATTATAGCTTTTTGGTTCTTCCTTGGATTTCTTTTGGCCGTTGATGTATTGTGGGTCGCAAAGATATTCTAAAGCGCATGAATATATTGTTATCTATACGCCCCGAGTTTGTTGAAAAGATAATTAGCGGCGAAAAACGATATGAATTCCGTAGGAGAGTTTGGGCAAGGCCTTGTTCAAAAGTGCTAGTTTATGCGACATCTCCAATAAAGCGGGTTGTCGGAGAGTTTGATGTAGATGATATCATATGTGATACGGTTGTTCAAGTGTGGGATAGATGTAAGAAATATTCTGGCATTGATTTCGAGCGGTTCAATATGTATTTCAAGGACAGTGCCTTGGCATATGCCATATGCATCAATCGGTTTGTTGAGTATAGTCGTCCACGTACATTAGTTGAATTTGGTTTGGTCCGACCTCCACAATCGTTTTGCTTTATAAAATGACAGTAGAACCGTATTTGATTGTGGAGAATTCCCCATGTGATAACACTTTCTTGAAGAGAGTGGCGTTGCGTGATCTACCTGTTGAGGACCCGTTCTTCGATTCGTTGCGGTTGGATTATCGCGAATTTGATGAATGGTATAAAAAGGTTTCAAGTGAAGGTCGATTGGCTTGGATTGTGAGCAATAAGGAGAGAATTGATGCATTGTGCATTTACAAGATAGAAACTGTTGGCGAACGCATTACGAATAATTATCAGATTACAAAAGGAAGCTTCTTAAAGTTATGTACTTTTAAAGTTTCGGACACGGGATGCAAATATGGCGAGACATTGTTGAACGAGGCTATTCATTTCGCGGTGGAACACAAATTGGAGGCAGTTTATGTCCAGATTCGCGAGGGCAGACACGGTGAGTTGGTTGATTTGATACAATCATTCGGGTTTGAATCATTGGGCTATTATCGAATGGATATCTCTTATGTAAAATACATAAGGCCCGATTTGCCCCCTCGAATCGCGATGTGGCCTGATGAACGATTTGAGTATGCGAGAAAGCATTTCCCCTACCATTTGGATGACTCTGGAGTAAAGAAATTCGTTGTGACATTGTCGCAGAGCGAGCATGATGCGCTTTTCTTTAATTATCATTACGGTGCACTGCTATTGCATGCAATGGATAAGCCAATCAAAGCAGAGGCGAATGCGATACAAAAAATATTTGCAAACCGATATGATTATGGAGAAAGAGCTTCTGCCGGAGATTTATTGTTCTTCTATAAGAAGGATTCCGGCGCAGAAAATGCCTACATAAATGGTGTAGGCGTGGTTCAAGATGAGCAGTGTGCATGCAAATATGAAGAGATTAGGCAAGATCTAGTGAGGAGGATGTCTATTACGGAGGCTTCATTTGCTAGGATAAAAGGTCGCGCAAGAGGAGTCATCATTGTAAGGTTTTGGATGCTCCAATATTTTCAAAGGCCAATATTTAAAAATTATTTACGCAATATGGGTGATGGGACCGAATTTAGTGGAGTGAAAAAGATTTCGCATGACGATTATCTGACATATCTTAAGAGTGCTTCACGCTTTGGCATAGATAAGTCTCGTTTCGAAATGTCAACAGACGAAAACATGATGGACATTGCTGTTATATTGTTGACTAAAAATGAAGAAGCGCATATTGAACGTTGTCTTGATAAGTTAAAGCTCTTGGCTGTGAGGCAGTTGTTTGTTGTTGATTCCCAGTCCAGTGATAGAACGCTTGCTATTGCAAAGCGTTATGGGGCTGCTGTGGCTGTTCATGAGTGGCCAGGGGATCAAGCAAAACAATTCAATTGGGCCCTTGATAACCTAGCAATTGATACGGAGTGGGTCTTGCGCCTGGATGCAGATGAATGGTTGACGGACGATTTGATTGCTGAGATTAAGGATAAGCTGTCAAAGTTGACTAATGATATTGATGGGGTTGTACTTAAGAGACGTCATTATGTGGGTTGGCTTGGCGGCAAATGGATCAAGCACGGCATGTATCCCACGCGAATCATGAGATTGTTTAGGACAGGGCGAGCGCGCTATGCCGAAGACATGACGATGGATGAACATCTTGTCGTACAGGGTAGGACGATTGAACTCGACAATGATTTTGTAGATGAGTCACTTATCTCATTTGAGGATTGGAAAGAAAAGCATCGCGGCTATGCCAAGCGCGAGGCGCAGATGGCTGTGTCTGGCAATGTGAACCCGAACAAGCGCGCATACTACCGCCTCCCGCCCTACTTCCGCGCCTTCGCCTACTTTTGCATCCGCTACTTCCTCAAACTCGGCTTCCTCGACGGCCTCTCCGGCTTCCGCTGGCACTTCTGGCAGGGGCTGTGGTACCGCATCCTCGTTGACCGCGAAATCACCAATATGAAGTCCCACTCCAAAGTGAGAATTTAGGTCTGACCTATATTCTCACTTGATAATGCTCTTCCCTCCTGTGCCACACTCCCCAATCTTGACACTTTCCTCGCCGTTATGATACAATCCCAACCGAGAATATAGGTCAGACCTAAATTCTCACTTGGTAATCATGTCAAACTCGAGCTACAGAAACAAAGATTTCAATACGGTTCACCACATTACGAGCCGTATCGCCCATAAGGTTCGCTTTCTTCAAGACCAAGAGCGCAATGACCTCGTTGATGTCATTCGCCGCTCTGCCGAGTTCGCCGGCGTCAAGCTGATTGGTTGGTGTGTGATGATCAACCATTTCCACATCCTCGCATTTCTCCCGCCGCCGCAGGAAATTGGAGAAGAGGAGATTCTGCGACGTTATGGCGTTCTCAAAGGCGTAAAGGCCGAAAAGGGGGCCGAAGCGCGCCTGGCGCAACTCCGTCTTGGTGGCGATATGGATGAGGCGGCCCGCTGGCTCGATTCGCAAAAAAGGCGGATGTACAACATCGGGGAGTTTGTAAAGATTGTCAAGCAGTGGTTCACCGAGGAATACAACCGGCGCAACGGTCACAAAGGCACCTTGTGGGAGAGCGCTTATTACGACCGCATTGTTGAATTCAAGAAGACGCCAATTGAGAAATGTCTCGGATATGTTCATCTTAATCCGCTCCGTGCTGCAATCTGTGCGACGTTTGACGGATACCCGTGGAGTAGCTACTCGGCCTTCAAGAAGGGTGATGGGCTAGCTGTCGAGGGTATGCGGTTTGTGTACGAGAAGGGGCAGGAAGATGCTGCGGAGCCGACGGTCGGGGAGATTTCGGATCGTCACGAGGCGCTGCTCGCGTCGTTGCTTGAGGATTGGAAGCGCCGTCGTGCCGAGGAGATTGCGATTAAACGGGCATCCGGGTATGCCATGCCTGACGACCCGCTGACTGATGAGGCGATGCTGAATCAGGCGAATACTCATCTAGAGGAAGTTCGCAAGGCGTCAATGGATCTGCGTCTCCAAAGAGAAGGAGAGACGTCTATCCGAAAGCAGCGCGGCAACCTTCAGGATGAAATAGCGAACATTTTGACGACGAATCCAGGCATGGATACGGTTGCTATGGAGCAGGCTTTGGGCGTTCCGCGCTCCAGCCTTTACAGATATCTAGACAAGATGAGGAAATCTGGTCTTGTGCGCCAGCGGGCGCATGGACAATGGGAATGCCTCAAGTGAGAATTTAGGTCTGACCTATATTCTCACTTTATAATATCGTGTCAAAGCGCGGGATGCTTTGGACCGGCCTTGAAAAGATACTTGTTCAAGGCATAGGCTTTGCGCAAGGGGTGATACTCGCTCGGCTCTTGAAGCCGGGCGACTTCGGCCTTGCCGCCATGCTCGGTATCTTTCTTGGCGTCGGCGCCGCTTTGGCGGAGTCCGGACTCGGCATGGCGTATGTCGTCTACGGACGCAACTCCAGGCGCGTATTCTGGTGGAATGTCGGCATAGGGGCCGCGATATACCTGACGCTTGCCCTCTCCGCGCCTTTCATCGCCGACTTCTACGGCGAGCCGGTACTTAAGCCTCTCCTCTGCGTCATGGGGCTTGGCGTGGTGCTCAATGCGGCGTCCGTCCTGGGCAACGCCAGGCTTCAGAGGGAGCGGCGCTTCGGGATGCTTTCTTCGGTAAATGTCACAACCACGCTTGTCGCGTTCCTGGCGGCCGTTGTATTGGCGCTCTTCGGCTGGGGTGTCTGGGCCATTGCATGGATGGGTGTGGTCGGGGCCCTGCTGAGGCTTGCGGCCCTTGCGGCGACAAAGTCGCTCAAGTTCGCCACCGACGACGACGGCGACTTCAGGAAGATGCTCGGCTATGGGCTCAAGCTGACGCTTAGCGGACTCATCCACACAGCATACATGAACTCCTACAACCTGATAGTCGGCAGGATGTTCTCCCCCGCAGCCGTCGGTCTCTTCTCGAGGGGCCAGCGTTGGGCGGCGCTGCCTACGGATGTCGTGAACGATTCAGTCGGCAGGGTCGCTTTGCCGGACATGGCGCAAGGGCGCAAGGGCGCAAAGGCATATCTGCTGCTGAATGCGCTGCTGCTGTGGCCCATGCTGGCCTTGCTTTGGCTGTTCGCGGACGCTGTTGTCGGGTTTGTGCTTGGGTCTGCCTGGCTTGAATGCGTCCCTTACATCCGCATTTTGCTTGTCGGCGTCCTGTTCACGCCAATCGCGAACATCTCGCTGCAGTACATACGGGCGAAGGGACGCGGCGATCTTCTGCTGGTGACGGACGCCATAAAGAAGCCCATCCAGATCGGTCTTTTGGCGGCGGGCGCTTTTGTGCTTTCTTTCGGATGGGATGGGTGGGGAGTTCTTTTGCTCTGCTGGGTCAAGGTGGCGAGCGATGTTGTGGAGGCTGCGACAGACATGGCTGTCGCCCTTTGGCTCAGACGCTCTGGTGCCCAGAAGTGGGAAAATGAGCCTATCGATCTCGCATACTGCTGGTGCAACGGCAAGGCGTTCGAGAGCCTTGAGAAGTGCCGCTTCAGCAACAACGGCGAGCTTTACTATTCCATGAAATCTGTCGACAGGTTCGCCCCGTGGTTCCGGACGATCTGGGTGTTCGTGAACGACGGAACGGAGATTCCGGCCTGGCTCTCAAGCCATCCCAAGGTCAGGATCGTAAGACATTCGGAGGTGATCCCGGCAAAATACCTTCCGCTCTACAATGCGGTTTCAATCGAGTTCTGGCTGTGGGCGATACCTGGGCTCTCGGAACGCTTCGTGTATGCGAACGACGACATGTTCCTTGGACGGAAGACCAGCCCCAGGCAGTTCTTTGCTCGCGATGGCCGCGCAATCTGCCGGTACTGCAATGGCGAGATGGATTTCGGCGGTTCGTACCGTGCAGAGCTGGAGAACAACAGGGCGTTCATGAAAGGGCATTCCGACGGACTTTCCGCCGAATGGCGAAAGGCGATTCACCGTGCGCCGCACCACAACATGGATGCCTGCATCAAAAGTTCCATGCGCGAGTTCTGCGAGAGGTTCCCTGAAGTGCTGGAGGAGGCTGGCTCGGCGAAGTTCCGTAGTTTTGAACAGCTTCAGCGCGACGTCTTTTCCCTTTGGGCCATGGCTACAGGCAAGGGAGTCTTCCGTCTTATGAAAAGGATTCTGCCACCGCGCTGGGAAAGCCTAGCATATGGTCTTGAGGACGTATGGGGCTACAAAGTCTTGGAGCGTAAGCGTCCATACATGTTCTGCCTGAATGATACGGAGGCATCGACGGACGAGCACCGTAGGCTTGCGGCGGAATGGCTGAATGGCCAATACGGAGATTTGCCATCAAACTGAGCGTGATAATTCCGACCCTCTCGGGTGAGATGCCAAAGGGATTGCCTGGCGATCCAAGGCTGGAAGTGGTTCTGGTCAAGGGGGTGAGCCCTGTCGGCAGGGCTCGGAACGAGGGGTTGAGAAAAGCGACGGGCGACTACATCGCGTGGGTCGACGCTGACGACGAGGTGACTGCGGATTGGCTCCCCGAAATCCTTGCCGCCCTTGAATCGTCGCCTGATGTCGTCACGATCGACGCGAAGATGGTCGGTTGGGAGGGTCGCCGCGATTACGTGTGGGGCCTTTCGAAGGATGAGGCCACGATCGACAGGCTGAGAAGGGATGTCTACCGCGACACAATCCGTCCAAGCGCCCTGTGGCTCTATGTTACGCGGCGTTCCCTTTGGGATGGGCTCGCCTTTGATGAAACGGTCCGGGTCGCGGAGGATTATCTGATGTTGCCCAAGGTCCTTGAGAGGGCTGAATCCTGCGCATATGTGCCGAAGATGCTGTACCGGTACGTCTGCAACGCTTCAAGCCTGATCAACACCCAGGACTTCAGGCGCGATATGGACGTGATGGTGCTGTGGATCCGTCGCCTTGACGAGACGCCGCGAAAGTATCGCAGCGGTTGCATATGGGGGCTGGCGGTCAGCTGCTACTGGGTCTGCGACAGGGTGGAGATCTTTCCGGATATCAAAGGGCTCCCTTGCGCGACGGAATGCGCCGCAAAGTGCCGCGACATGATAAGGCGGAACATGGGCGCTTTGCTTCGCGAGGTGTTTTGCGGGCGCGACCTTGGGCTTCGGGATCGGATATGCTGGTATCTCAGGTTCCTTTGTGCGGCGACGGACTGGTGGTGGATCCAGAAGATGCGCTACAGGAGGCGGCATAGGTGAAGCTCTGCGTCATAAACCTTGCGCGGCGCAGGGAGCGCATGTCTTTCATGGAGAGGCAGTTCGCTTTGCTCGGTCTTGGGTTTGAGCGAGTGGACGCCATCGACGGAGAGCTGTTGCCGGAGGAAGAGCGCGGCAAGGCGGTTGACGGGTTCAGGTGGTGGTGTTCGCAAGGCTACAGGGCGAGGGCGGGAGAGATAGGTTGCGCGCTTTCCCACAGGAAGGCGCTTGCTAAGGTTGTCGAGGAAGGGTTGCCCTGCGCATGCATCATGGAGGACGACGTAACGCTTGGCGAGGGATTCTGCGATGCATTGGAATCGGCGGAAGGATTCGCGGCTTCACAGGCCGACGCCAAGGTTGTGGTCATGACCCCGTGCGAGGCGGCGAAGGGTGAAGGCTTCGTGCGGATCCCCTGGGCGCGTTCTACGGGATGCTACGTCGTGAACCAGGAGGCCGCCAGGAAGCTGCTCGCGGCAACCTCTCCGTTGACGTCCACTATCGACGACTGGCGGCGCTGGAGCGAGAGGGGTGGATTCGCCCTTTATGCGTCATGTCCGGCGGTATGCAGCCAGGCGCCATACGGCAGCGAGCCGTTTGATTCTCCGTTCGCCTCCGATACCAGGGATGTGTCTACGGTCTTCGTAAGCGAGATGAAGCCGGTGCAACGGTTCCTCCATAAGGGTCTTAGGATTGTCGGTCGCACTCTGGACAAGCTGCTGCCATGAACGAACTTGTCATATGGGCGCATAGCGAGTGCCGGAGCAACGCCGCGCTTTATGCGGAGGTGAAGCGCCTGGCGGAGGCGCAGGGACTTCGCGTCACGATGTGCCTTTGGGATGAGATGCCGATGGAGGAGTCGCGAAAGTCGCATGGACTCGAATGGATCAAGGTCGGCGACGATCTGCAAAAAGGGCGCGAGGTGCTTGCCGCCCATGGCGGCAAGGGGACGACGCATGTGTTTTGCGTCTACCAGAACTCGGCGGTGTGGCGACAGCTGATCGTTGAGGCGAAGGCGTCGGGGGCGCGGGTCGTCGTGAGCGCCGAGGCGCCCTGCGAAATGTGCGTTGGCCTGAAGGCGCTGGCAAAGCGGGCGTACTACCGCTTTGTGTTGCCGTGGAAGGTGAGAGGGTGCGTCAAGGCGGCAGATGTCTTCCTGAACGCGAGCGGCAATAGCGGAATTGGCAGACTGAGGCGGCTTGGCTGGGCGAGGGAGAAGATTGTGCCGTTTGGGTATGCTAGTGATTTTAACCATGTAGAACATGTAGAGCATGTAGTGAAGAGTGGTGTGATTAGGATTTTGCACACTGGGGTGGAGACACCTTATAGGGGGTTTGAGACGTTGGAGAAAGCCGTCGATATGCAGAAGAAGCGCGGCGTGCAGGTGGAGCTTCGGCATACTGGTGGTAAGGTGTCGGAAGAGGAGATGCAGAAGCTCTATGGCTGGGCTGATGTGTTTGTCGCCTGCGGACTTTGCGAGCCGTGGGGAATGAGGGTGAATGATGCGATCCATTCGGGGCTGCCGATCGTGATCTCAAGCGGAATGGGATCGAAGTGGCTCGTCGAGCAGTTTGGCTGCGGCGCAGTATTTAGGCGCGGCGACGCCAAGGAACTCGCGGATATACTGGAGCGCATGGCCAAGGATATTGACTATCGCAAGCGGCTCATGTCGGGCGTATCGGCCGCACATGAGGCGTGGACGCCCGATGCGAGGGCGAAGGTTTGGCTGAACGAGGTTTTAGGCGCATGAAAGTAGTCGCCGACTTCTGGGAAGAGCATTGCGTCGAGTGCGGTGAGCCCGCATGCTTCAAGACTTGTCCAAAGTTTCGTCGCGGGGCCCATGGACGATGCGAGCGCATCCTCTTCGGCGACTTCGGGCTTGTGAAGTTTCGCGAGTGGGGCAAGCTCGAGCTGCTGTGGCATGGACGAATGGCGAAGTCGGAGACGGCCGCCAAACTTAAGGCGTGGAACGCGAAGTGGGAGCCTGTCGCGAAGACGCTTCAGAGGGTGCTAGGATGGTTGCCTGTTGCGTATGGGAAGGGTCCGTACGGCATCTTCAGAAGCCTCAGGTGGCGAAGGGCTAAACGTGCGGCCGAATTCAGGGAAGCACCGTCAAGGTGGGTAGTCGAGGCGACTGCCAAGGAGAAGGTATCTCTGCTTTTTGAGATAAGCTCGCCACGGAGCAGATGGACTCTTGATGTCGGCCCAGGCGAAAGCGGCAAGATTGAGATCGCGCTGCCGCCGGTCGAGGAGGGTGCGCTTTTCGCGATAAGGCCAGTGGATGCGAATGCCGAGTGCGAAGTAAGAATCTTGCGCAATGAGCTCCTTGGCGACAGCTTGGTAAAATGCGTCGCGTGGGATCTCGACGGAACTCTTTGGCAGGGGACCCTTAGCGAAGGCGACGACGTGAAGCTTAAGTCTGAGGCGATCGAAGCCGTGAAGGCGCTGGATGCGTGCGGGGTCGTCAATTCGCTCTGCAGCAAGAACGATGAAGATGTCGCGATCGCAAAGCTGAAGGAGCTTGGGGTAGAGGAGCTGTTCGTATTCCCGCAGATAAATTGGGGGCCGAAGAGCGAGAGCCTTAGGCGCCTCGCCGAGGAGATGAATATTGGGCTCGACTCAATTGCCTTTGTCGATGACCGCGAGGAGAATCGCGCTGAGGTCAGGGATCGCCTGCCGCAGGTTAGGGTATATGCCGAGACGGAGATTGGACAGCTTGTGGGGAATGCGAAGCAGCAGGCGCCTGGACTGGGCAGCGTGCGTCGCACGATGTATCGTGAGGAGATGATCCGTAGGAAGGCGGTGAAGGATTTCGCAGGCGACGAAGCGGCGTTCTGCGAGGCTAGTGGACTTGAGGTCGAGCTTCTGCCTGTCGAGGGCGAGCGAACGACTCGCTGCCTTGAGCTCGTGCAAAGGACCAACCAGCTCAACCTCACCGCAAGGCGCTATGACGAAAAGGCGTTCGACGAGCTCGTGGGGTCCACGGAGTGTCGGGCGGTCAAGGTGTGCGACAAGTACGGCGACTATGGCATCGTCGGATTCGTCGCATGGCGCGGGACGCATCTCGTCGAGTGCTGCTTCAGTTGCCGCATCGCAAGGCGGGGCGTGGAGCGGAAGGTGCTGGATCAGATTTCGGCGGGCAGACGTTTTACCGCCGATGTGGTCGAGACGGAACGCAATGGAGAAATCAGACGGATTGTAAGGGAATGGTTAGACGTTTGACAGGTTGGCTTGTGGCTATTGCGTATGCGATGGCAGGGGCGAGGCGAAGGGTCGTGAGAATGCTCAGGGCCGGGGCGTCTTTGCCTGTCGTCGTCCACGCGATGCCTGCGTGGCAGCTTGAGAAAACGCTCGCGTGGCTCAAGGCGAAGGGCGTGCTGGACAGGCTTTGGCTCACATTCGATGATGGATGGAGCCAAGTCAAGGATTATGTGCCGATTTTGGAGAAGTACGGCGTCAAGGCCAAGCTCTTCATTGCACCAGGAGAGACGATGCGCGGCAATGTGTGGACGCATGCCGCCATCATGACAGGTGTCCCTGCACCGATCTGGCGCTCGTGGTACAATCTCTCAGAGGCAGAGAGATACAGGATGCTGGAGACCGTTCATGAGACCATAAGCGCCTCGGCATGTACTGCACGGTCGCTCTTGACGAAGGACGAAGTCATCTCGCTCTCCAAGCATCCATTGATTTCCATTGAGAACCATACATGGAGCCATCTTTCGGCTACGCATCGTCCGGTGGATGAAGTGTTGGACGAGATACGTCGGGCGCAGATGGAGCTTATCATATGGACCGGTCGTGCGCCCGAATACGTCGCATGGCCGTTTGGACGCGGCAATAAGGAGCTCGACGTGCGAGTGAAGGAGCTTGGCCTTACGCCTGTATATACGCGCCAGGGCTATGATGCCCCTTGTTGCCGCAACATGGCGATCGAGGGCGTGTCGTTCCAGGAGAATCTGGGGCGCGTCTTGGACGCGTGGCCTAAAGTGGGAGAGACGCTTTGAAGATTCTGCATGTAGTTTCTGGCACAAGCGATGTCGCAAACGGTATGGTTGTCGTCGCCAAGCTTCTCGCCAAGGAGCAGGGCGAGGCAGAAGTGGTGGACCTGAATGACGCCATTGCGCACTTGTCTGATGCCGACGAGGTCTGGGTGCACGGCATGTGGCTCCCGAGAGAGTGGCAAGTGTGCAGAGCCACACTCAAGGCGGGTAAGCGACTTGTTCGTATGACGCATGGCGCGTTGAGTCCCGTTTACCTGAAGCATCAAAGTCGTCTCAAGAAGCGGCTTGTCTCGCCGATTGAGAAATGGCTGTTCAAAAAGGCATCACGCATCGTCGCCACATGCGAAGAGGAGAAGGGGTGGATTGAGCAGTATCTTGGCAGCCGTTGCCCACCAGTGGAAGTAATAGACATAAAACGATTTTTTAATCTGGACGGTAAGGGACGCAAAGAGTTCAAAGAACATGGGCCATTGCATCTGCTGTATCTTGGTCGCCGCCATCCATTGAAGGGACTCATGTATCTTGAAGAAGCGATCAAGGGTGTTGCGGGTGTGGAACTGCGTGCCGTCGACAATGCGGTCGGCGACGAAAAGGCGAAGATATGGGACTGGTGCGACGTTCTTGTTCTTCCAACTCTGAGCGAGAACTTCGGCCTTGTCGTCGCTGAGGCGCTGGAGCGCGGCAAGCGGGTAATCACCACAGACGGTGCTCCTGCCTGGGGCGATGGCAATGACTATGGTGGACGATTGACTTATTTAACTGGTTACCGCGATGGCACACCCGGGCAGAGGGTGGAAATACTGGCCAACGCTATTCAAGTAATTATCAATAGAGGGGTCGCAGGCAATGGGTGAGCCAAATTGGGGACTGATAAGGTCTGGCGAGTGTTTTGAGGCCCTCGTTCATGCACTCGTTTTTGCCGATGACCACAAGGCGAGGTTGATGGATCGCCCCGGTAAGGACAAAGGGGTTGACGCTTTGTCTGGTGACGGCGAAACTGTATATCAGGCGAAGTTCTATTCGAATCTTACCATGGACGAAGTCATTTCGATTGCTCGAAATGAGATGGTGAAGATAAAGGGTCATTTAAGTGGCGGGGATGCGACATGGTTAAAGGTTAGAAATTGGGTTCTTTTCATAAATGTCTCTCAAAATACATGGGATGTGGAAAAGTGGGATGCATTCTGTGCAGAGTTCAAAACCAATACAGGTATTGATGCATATTGCAACGGTCTTGCAAACATCAGTCAACATCTGACAACACATCCTGAAATAGGAAGGGTGTTTTTCAATGGGCATAATAGATGTTTGCTATATGCGAAAGAAACCTATCTGAAGCTAGAGAGGCATTCGTATAAGTCGTCCTTTTATAAGGCTAAATTTATTGGCAGAGATGCGGAACTTGGGAGACTGATTGAGGTTTTGAATGCTTCTGATAAGCGCCTTATTGTTATTGCCGGGCCATCAGAAGTAGGACGCACAAGATTTATGTTCGAGGCGATGATGACCTTAGCTTGTAGGGGCAAGAGGACATATTGGGGACAGATTGATTCAATGGAGAATTCCTCTCGTTGGTTTGATGGGATCCCGTTGGGAGAAGATGCTGTAATCTTTGTTGATGATTGTGACTCTGAACGCCGCCTAAAGTTAATTCTTGACCAAATGTACGGCGCGGGCATGGAAGGTATCAAGTATGTTATGTCAGCTGCTGATGGTAGCATGAGCTGCATAAATCACATTTTGCGAAGAATCAATTATGTGGAAGTTATTCGCCTTTCTCCTTTTTCTTCGGAAGTCTTGGCGGAATTAGTTAATGGATATGAGGGTGTGAGTCTCCGGCCAGATATGACCGGTGCAATATGTAATTTTGCCAGCGGATATCCAGGATGGGCAGTTTTGTGTATTGCGTCGCAAGTATATTGCGATGCCAATGTCATGATAATGGCGCAAGATGTAGTTTCTCGGCTGATGAGCGGCGTTGCTGACAGATTGAAGGAACCCGCAAAAGTCTTTCTTCGTTGGCTTGCACTCTGGGGTGAGGTTGATTTTTCTGGTTATAATGTACGTGAGATTGTAGATTTTCTTTCTTCTCATGGCATAAATAGGGAGATGATTGATGATCTTAAAAAGGAGTTGGCAGAAAAAGGATTAATCAGAAGAATAACAATCGATGGGGATTTGTGTCGTGTGGTCAGTAAGATTGTTCGGCATCAGATTTTACTGGAATGGCTAATAGATTATGCTAACGACAGACATGTGCAGATGACGTCGCAGGGGGAAGAACTTCTAGGCAGTCTAATTCAAGGTCATGTCCCGCGTGTTTCAAATGTCTTGGCTTCATTGTCAAGCATAAGCATTGCCCACTTGCCAGGAACACATACAGATACATTTATAGGGCCGGTCCTTGATAGTATTAAAGCGTGGTTGCAGTCAAGTAATCCGCTGTCTTCACTTGATGAGGATTGTGCGCTAAGTATTGTTGAGAATGTTGGATGTAGCGATCCTAACCGTGCGCTCGCTATATGTCGTTTTGTTTGGGATAATGGAGGGATTGATTCGCCAGTAAATGACACCGTATACGGTAGATTTGTTATTGAGCACAATCGCGTTTGCACGAGAATCCCCGCAGTGCTTTTTTCTGTTGCTGAATATCTTGAGGACAAGACGCAGGCTAAAGATATAGCTGAGTTCCTTCTGACGATTTGGCGTGAGGGCGAAGGGAGATCGATAAAATATGATAGGCAGGAGTCTGCCGAATACATAATGAGTCGGTTGGTCACTTCATCTAGGCCATATAATCCATTCCCTCATGCGATATTTACATATTTGTCTGAAAATAAGGATAGGATATTAGCCTCAAAAGAACTGATGACTATGGCGGAATGGTTGTTTACTGTCCGTCTGTCACGTACATTTTTCCCAATAAGCCGAAAAGTTGTGCTTGAGCGGGCCTATGTCACGAGCGGAACGGAGATGTGGCATTATAGAGAGAAGTTGAGAGAGTGGCTTTTTGACGTTATCAATTCTACTAATGACATATTAAATCGTTGCCATTGCTGGCGGCTTATTGAGCGCGAGCATGCAATGCTTACGGCGGCAATATCAGATTTGGACAGACGAAAACTAAGTAAAGAGGATGTTGTAAGTTTCAATGAGATATTGCTGAATGATTTGCAGCGTGTCCAGTCTTTCGTGACCACCCATGATGCAGATATAACAGATGAAGAATTTCCCGCTATTCGTAAGATATGGGAAGTGCATCTCTTGAGTAATAATTCTTGCGCTAATGAAGATGTTAAGGCGGTCGCAATGTCTTGTGAGGCGGTTTATCGTAGCAAGATGACATATAATTTCCAGGATATTTATTGCAGTGATTATGGCTCAGAACAGTCATTGGCCGCCATAAAGGAGGCTGTTTCACAGTTTTTAAATCCGCCTGACGGTGAATTTTATAAGAAGTTCTTTCAGGGGGCATCTAGGTTTCTCAAATCCTCGCAAGGTAATGATGAGAACGATTTTGGGAGAACCGAGGATATAGTCATTGGTATGTTTGAAAGCCATTCATTTGACTATACTCTTGGAAATGGAACATCGTTGGATGTATATGTCCGCACGGTATATGCAGATTTCCTTGGGTGCGGAGAGTTGGATCGTAAATTTGTCGTCGCGCTAACAAGGTTTATGTTTAAGAATGCTAAGTCCAATGATGGCGACGCGACGCTTTATAAGAAACTGTGGGATAAAATATGCACTATAGTTGGAAATGCAGAAGCGATGAAGAGTCTTGTTGGGCGTGTCTTTGACAGATGTAATCCCAAGGCAACAGGAGATCTTTGCGAGTGGGAGCTTGAAAGGCTCTTGGAACTTGGTCTGGCCGATTCCGACAAGGCAAACATCATTCCTGCTTATTACAATTATGGAGCAGAGCGCGTACTTCGAGAAATGCAGAGGATGTTGGAAGGTGTTCGGGACAATAACGAGACCAGCAGACGACTATGGGAGATTGCACTCTTCAGGTTGTATGTTGCATCATTGCAGAATGTCCTGACGGTAGATGAAAGGCTGCTTGGATGGATTTTCGATATGATGATGGAACGCAAAGTGGATGAACGGACATGGTATTCTCATCACTTTGAGACCCTGATGACACAGGCAAACTATAAGTATCCTATAAAAAAATTGCAAGACTTGCTGGAATCCGGTGTTACACTGGAAAGAGACTTTGATGTACAGGATTTCTTTGTCGTTAATGGGGATGAACATACTTTTATGACGCTATGCGGCTGGGTGCTGGAGGATGGGAAAGATGTGTTCATGAGGAAGTATACCTTGCCTCTCTACTTAGTTAAGCTTGATGCAGATTTGTCGCTTGTTAAAAGGTTTGTTCTCGAGAAAGCACACGAGTGCCAGAGTGATGTGGGGAAATTGAAACGATTGGCGAGGTTCGCGGGTTGTCTCGACAACACCTCCGAAGGTTGGCGCGAATTGGCCCGAGTAGTTTGCGATGCGGCAGTGTCTGTGTCAGAGAAAGATAGGGTAGCAATATATTCAGGATTGAATCCACTGTTTTATACATGGGGAGGTTTCGCTGGAGAAATTTCGCCCGATATAATCAATAGGATGGAGCGAGCAAAGGAATCGCTTAGAAGAGAGCCCCTTGACAGTTCTCTGCGGGGGTACTGGTCGCTCGAGTTGTCATTGGCGACCGCCGAATTCAAACGCGAAGAGGCGGAGATAGCGAGGGAGTCGGATGATTGATCTTGAGGCCACGCTTGGTTCTGTAAGAAGTGAGTTGGATGCCATCAAGCGGTATCTTGATGGGTTGCCTTCGTCTAGCCTGAATCCAATTCAAACAAGGTGGGTTGCCCATTGGCTGTTAAAGGCCGATAGGCTAGACCATGTTGATAACATTCTTGAGGATATTCAAAAGCGCGCGATAGCGTTTGATGCGTTAAAACATTTTCAAAACTGGGTGGCTGATTGACGGGCCTAACATTCCGGGCCGTCCTTTCTGGGTG
>CAMZEN010000019.1 GCA_947305775.1 uncultured Verrucomicrobiota bacterium | reverse complement strand
TATCGGATAAACTTGCGTTTTCTTCCAGAACTTGCATTCAGTTCTGAACACGACGCTTCCATCCCCCTCACGTCTTGACCGTGAACGTCCTGCCGCACATGTGGCAAGTGACGTCGATGGTCGGCGGAAGGGATTCGCGCTCTTTCGCGTCCAGCGCGCCAAGCATAGCTACTGCGCGTTCGGGCGAGCAGCGGCATTCGAACCTAAGCGGCGAGGTCTTGCGAAGCTTTGCGCGCTCCAGGCCGAGCTGCCGCAGAATGTTGCGCGAAGCTACGGAAATCTTTTCCGGCACGAAATCGGTGACGTTTGCCGTAGAGTCGGGAAGCGCCTCTACCATGACGCCGCGTGCGGAGAGGACCTCCACTTCATCGGTGACTGCGGCTTCGAGATAGATGCAGGCCTTGCGCTGGAGCGAGCCCGCAAGATAGCCGTCAAGCGAGTTGGAGATGCCCTGCGAGATTATGCGGCCCGGCACCGAGCGCGTCACCTGTATGCGCCGCTCGCCAACGACCTTCTTTACGTCGGGCGTGCCCATGCCGTCGAACTCGTCAAACGTCTTGCGCTCGGTGTAGCCGCGAAGTGCGCCGTCGGCGGAGCATTCGACGTTAAAGCCGCCGAGGGGGCCCTTGCACTTCATCTGTATGGATACGACCTCGTCCTTCTCGCTCGTCTCGGTTCCGAGAAGCGCCGCGGCGGCGAGGGCCTTCGCGAGGAAGTACGCACTCGTCGGGCCGCAGAGATGTCCGCGAGCGAGCTGCTGCGCGGCGGTCGTTACGTCGACGATGGTCACGGCGACCCTGGAGTTTTCATCGAACCATTCTTCTCTGGTGTCTTTCATAGGGAATATACGGATGGGCCAACGGGACTAGAACGAGAACTGCAGGCCGAGGGCGAGTGTGTAGACCATCTCGGTGTCGGTATCGAGGCCGAGGGTTGCGTCGGCGTCGAAGCGCAGCGAGAGGGATTCCGTCATGTGATAGAACGCGCCGAGTCCGCCGCACGGTCCGAGCTGTCCGTGATGGGTCCAGCCGCGCGCACCGAACGTGAAGAACGGGTCGAGCCTTTCGTAGCCCCACCAGTGCCAAAGCGCCTTGGCGGCGAATGCAGTATGGTCGTCCGCCGCGCCAGCCTCCCCTTCCAGCGCCCACATCTCGGTCAAATAGAATCCTGCGCGCACAGCGGCGCTTGCGCGCGGCGACATGCGGGAGCCTCCTTGCGGAAAAACGCCGCCCACGGCCGCGCCCACGTAGAACCTGTCGAACTCTGCGCACGCCTCGTCGTAGTCGAACGCGGCATCGGCAAGGGCGATCGTCGCCGCAAGCGCGGCGAAAACGGAAACGAGCTTCTTCATTCGGCGTCACCTTTCTTGGGCCTGTCCATGAACACGGTCTTTATCTTAAGCGCCTTCTCCATCGCCTTGGCGAGGGCCTTCACGCCGAAAGTCTCGGTTTCGTAGTGGCCTGCGCACACCATCTGCATGCCGACGTTCTCCGCGGCAATCCTGTCGCCCCAGCTTGCCTCGCCAGTTACGTATAGGTCGCAGCCGAGCGCCTTCGCGTCCGCGGCGAATTCGCCGGCGCCGCCCGAGCACACGCCGATCTTCTTGCCGTGGGCGTTGTAGCCGGTAACGCCGATGACGTTCCCGTGATAGGAGAAGGCGGGCGCTATGCGCGTTAGGCCGAGGAAGCGGGCAAGCTCCCAGTTGTTGCCGACGGCCTTGTTGGCGTCGAGCGGAAGATGCGCGGCGTATATGGCGAGGTTGGCGCGTATGGCGCGGCTGACTACTTCGTACTCGCCGCCGACGATGCGCCTTATGCCGCCGCCCCAGCTTATGCCGTGATGGACGACCAGCAGCTGCGCACCGGCCTTCGCGGCGGCCGCGACGCTCGCGGCGCTCGCATCGACGGCAAAGGCGACGCGCTTAACGTCGCCCTCCTCGCGCGCTACCTGCAGTCCGTTGTTCGACACATCGTCGAATGCGGCAAGATCTAGTTCAGCATCAAGCCACTTGGTTATCTTCTCAAGTTTCATTATTTAACATCCTTGCTATATCAGGTCTGGACGGCGTTCGGCCGTAAGGCGACGCGACTCTGCTCGACGCCACACCTCAATCTTAGCATGGTCGCCGCTAAGGAGTATCTCTGGCACGGCCATGCCGCGGAATACCGGCGGGTGGGTGTATTGTGGCGCCTCCAGAAGTCCGTCCCGCCCAAAGCTCTCGCTCGCGGTCGCGGCGGGCCCGCCGCCAAGCACGCCGGGGAGAAGCCTGACGACTGCGTCCACCATCGCGGCGGACGCGAGCTCGCCGCCGGTCATGACAAAGTCGCCGATGGATACCTCGTCGGTCGCGAGGGTTCGTATGCGCGCATCGAACCCTTCGTAGTGTCCGCACATGAACACCAGGTGGCGCTCACGCGAAAGCTCTTCGGCCATGCGCTGGTCGAAGCGACGTCCGGCGGGCGAAGTCATTATAACGCGGCGTCCTTCAGCAGGGGAGCCATTGAGACAGCTTTCGACGGCCTCGAACCACGGGCCGCACATCATGAGCATGCCGGGTCCGCCGCCGTAGGGCTTGTCGTCCACCTTGCGCCAGCGGTCGTGTGTATAGTCCCTTAGGTCCCTTATGCGAATCTCGCAGGCGCCCTTCCTGACGGCGCGCGCGACCATCGACTCCTCAAGGAAGCCGCGGAACATCTGCGGCTGGACGCTTATGATGTCGATGGTCATGTGAGGACGGGGCCTTGGGGCTTCAGGCTAGGAGATCGTCCAGCTCAGGTATCTTGCCGAGCATCCAGGCGTGGCAGGCATCGAAGACGGACTTCGCGGTTGCGGAGGCGTCGAAGCCGTTGGCGAGCGCGGCGTATTCGTCGAGCTCGGTCCGCGAGAGTCGCCTGAGGAGCTTGGCGATCACAGGTATGTACGAGCCGGACATCGAAAGCGTATCGATGCCCATGGCAGCCCAGAGCACGCCGAGTATGGGATCGGACGCGCTTTCGCCGCATACCGCGACAGGTATGCCGTGGTTGTGCGCGGCGGCTATCACGCGCCTCATGAGGTAAAGTATGGCTGGGTTGGTGGGCTGGTACAGATGTGCGACCGCCTCGTTGCTGCGGTCGGCCGCCATCGTGTACTGTATGAGGTCGTTCGTGCCGATGGAGAAGAAGTCTACCTTGGTCGCAATCGCATCCGCGTTTATCGCGGCGGAGGGAATCTCGATCATTGCGCCGATCGGCATGTTCCTGTCGTAGGCCAGGCCGTCCTTGTCCAGCGAGCGCTTGACCTCCTCAAGCACCACGGCCGCCTCGGTGAGCTCTTCGACGCAGCTCACCATCGGATACATAGTATTTACCTTGCCGAAGGCGGACGCACGCAGTATCGCCCTGAGCTGCGTCTTGAACACCTCACGGTTGGAAAGCAGATACCTTATGGACCTGTTGCCGAGGAACGGATTGGACTCCTTCGCCGAAATGCCCTTTACGGTCTTGTCGCCGCCTATGTCAAGCGCGCGGATAGTTATGGAGGCGTCAGCTGAGAGCTTCGCCGTCTGCTCGACCGCCTCACGGTAAGCCTCGAACTGCTCCTCCTCGGTGGGCTCGCGCTCGCGGTTGAGCCACAGGTATTCGCTGCGGTAGAGCCCTACGCCGCGAGCCCCGAGATCGCGCAGCCCCGACACCGCCACGCCGGGATGTATGTTGGCGAATATCTTGACCTCGCCGCCTTCGCGAAAGGTGCCGGCGGGGCAGCCCTCAGGCTCGGCCTTCTCGATGTTGTGGCGGTGGCGCTTCCTCGACTCGTAGAGATCAAGGGTCTCCTTGTTGGGGGCTATCGTAACCTCGCCGGTGCCGCCGTCAAGTATGACGGTCATCCCGGGCCTTACCCTTGACGTTATATCAACAAGGCCGGTAACCGCCGGTATCGCCATCGCCCTCGCCAGAAGCGCCACATGGCTTGTGGCCGAGCCTCCGTTCGTAGCGAAGCCCAGAACGTTCTCGCGCGGCAGGCGAACGGTCTCGGACGGGGTCAGGTCGTCCGCAACTATTATGGCCGGAGATTTCAGCTCGAGGCTTGTATCCGGCGCGAAACCCGTAAGCGCCATCAGCAAGCGCCGCTCAACATCGTCGAAGTCCCTTACACGCTCGCGGAAATACGGGTCGTTCATGCGCGAGAACTGCACGCGCATCCTGTCCGTGAAGGATTTTACTGCGGCTTCGGCGTTGACGTGGTCCTTCGTTACGCTGCTCCTGATCTCGTCGGAGAACGTCGGATCCTCCAGAAACATCAGGTGGCACTCGAACACGCGCACATCGGCGCGTCCCGTGCGCTCGCGCAGCACCGAGATGAGGTTCTCAAGGTCGCGCTTCGTATCGACTACGGCGCGCTCGAATCTTCTGAACTCCTCTTCCTCGCGCCCTGGCTCGACCACGTATTCGGGCACGGGAATCTCGCCGTCTCCCCTGTACAGGAAGACCGGCCCCGCGACAAGGCCGCGGGCCGTGGGGATGCCGGCGAGGGTCGCCATCTCGGGTCTACTGCTCATCCGGTATGTCGAACTTGCGGCCTATAAGGGCCTCCAGCTCGTCCAGAACCTCCTTCGCCTGATTGCCGGACGCCGTAACCTTGAGCACCGCTCCGTGTGTGGCCTCAAGAGTCATAAGCGCCATGATCGACTTGCCGGATACGACGTTGCCGTCCTTCTCGACCTCGACATCGGCATCATAGCGACTGGCGACCTTCGCGAAAAGGCCAGCCGGACGCACGTGCATTCCGTACTTGTTAAGGAGCGTGAATTCACGCGTGATTTTCTCAGCCATTGTGTTTCTCCCTCTTTATTGTCGAATTGTCCCCAGACTTCGCCGCCCTCCGGCGCAGTCGTTTTGAAAGATCCACCACCGGACGATGTCCGGCAGACATGAGTTTCTGCTGCTGTACGGCCGTCTCTACGAGGTTCACAAGGTCGCGGCCCTCCGAGACCGGTATGACCACATGAGGAACCTCGACGCCGAGTATTGTACGGAACCGGCGCCTTTGACCAGTACGGTCGATTTCGCCGCGCACCTTGTCAAGCAGCTTCAATGTAACCACCAGTTGCACACGCTTCTCATCGCGCACCGCGTTCACACCGAATATGCTCGGTATGTGCACGATGCCGATGCCGCGTATCTCCATGTAACCGGCCGTAGATTCGCTGGCGGACCCGTACAGCAGGTTGTTGCCCACATCCTTCCGGATGCAAGTAAGGTCGTCGGCGACGAGCGCCGCACCCCTCTTCACGAGGCCGAGGGCCGTCTCGCTCTTGCCGAGACCGGAATCGCCCTCGAACAGCACACCAACGCCCGAGACCTCCACCATGGTGCCGTACACCGTTGTCGAAGGCGCCGCAAGCCTCTCCAGCACGAACGTCGCCTGGTTGGCGAAGACGCGCGTCTTAAGAGGCGTCGACAGCATTATCGCGCCCGAAGCCTCGGCGATCTCGATCACGTCGGGCGCAGGCATGTGGCCATTGGTGAATATGAAGCAGAACGCCTTTCGGTCGATCATCCCCTGGATGCGCTCACGCCGCGTCTTGGCGTCGAGCGAACGCACATAGGCAAGTTCGCCGCGCCCTATCAGCTGCAGGCGACTCCAGGCGAAGTAGTCGTAGAATCCGGCAAGCGCAAGCCCCGGGCGGTTTATGATCGGCTCTTCGACCACACGCCCGAGGTTTTCCCCACCGGCGATTACGCTGAGACGCAGACGATCACCGCCGGCCTCTATGAAGTCGGCTATGGTGAACGAAGCGCCTTTGGCGTCGGCCTTGGTGGGGAGCGTCTTCAAGTCAGTTCTTCTCCGATGCGGCCCTCTGCTTGCGGACCGTTCCCTTGCGGCGCTTGACGCGCATTCTCAAGAGCTGCCTTTCGGCGCGGGCTGCGGCGGTGTCGATCACGCTCTTTGCGCTTTCGGAGAACTCCTTGGCGCCTACAGCAACCTCGCCAAGGCGGTTGGCGACGACTTCGGCCATGTACATGTGCTTCTTGACGTCGACATCGATCACTATCGAAACCTTGGTGACCTTCGGAAATTTCTCCTTGAGCTTCGCCATACGCTCTTCTGCGTATTGCTTGAGCGTCTCGATACGCACATCGCTGTGTCTCATCGTAACTTCTATGCTCATTCCGTATTCCTCCTTTTATGTTTGTTTTGTTGCTACTGAAAACCAAAGACTACATCCTGAACCCGTCGCCCAGGTAGCGGGCCCTTACGTCCGGATCGGACACGAGCTCCTCCGTCGTGCCGGCCTTGAGGAGCCTGCCGTCGTAGACCATGTAAGCACGGTCGACGACCGACAGCGTCTCGCGGACGTTGTGGTCCGTTATGATTATGCCAAGTCCCCTTTCCTTCGCAAGCTTTCTGCAGATGTCCTGTATCTCGCTTACGCTGAGGGGATCGACGCCGGCGAACGGCTCGTCAAGCATTAGTATCGCCGGGTTCCTTACGAGAGACCTCGCGATCTCCAGCTTGCGGCGCTCTCCACCGGAGAGCGTGTAGGCCGGCTGCTTGGCGACCTTCATAAGGTCGAACGGAGCAAGAAGCTCCTCGGCGCGCGCCTTGCGCTGCTTCCTCGAAAGCGGCAGCGCCTCCAGGATGGCCATGACGTTCTCCCAAACCGTAAGCTTGCGGAACACGCTCGGCTCCTGGGCGAGATACCCAAGTCCGTTCCTTGCGCGCATGTAGACAGGCATTTGCGTAAGGTCCTTGCCGCGAAAGACCACCTTGCCTCCGTCGGGCTTGACCAGGCCGACAACCATGTAGAACGTCGTCGTCTTGCCGGCGCCGTTCGGCCCGAGCAGGCCCACAATCTCGCCACAGCGGACTTCCATGGACATGCCGTTTACTACCGTGCGGCTGCCGTATATCTTCACAAGCCCCTCTGCGCGCAGGTCGGGACCGGCGTCCATGGCCTTTTCGCTCGCCATGGCCTTCATTGCGTCCATAACCGGATCACCGCTCATTTCACGCCTCCTGACCCTGTCGGCATCTTCATGCCGTTCGTCTCCATGGTGACAGAAGAGCCGACGACCTCGACCTCTTCGCTATCAAGCCAAAATGTTATCCTGGAGCCATCAACAGAATTCCTGCGCCCGCCGCCGTCGGTAAGCCTTGCGGGGGCCCCGCCTTCGGCGCCGTACATGACTATCTTGGAATCGCGGCGCGTGTACACGGCCCTGTCGCACTCGCCTGTGCGTCCGTCGGACTCAACCTTCACGCCCCCGAGCGCTACGACGCGCCTGAAGTCGTTGGAGCCCGCAATGAACGCAAACGCCTGCTCGGCGAAAAGGTTGTAGTCCTGCTTCTTCTCGCGGCCTTGAAGCCGCACATCGCCATCGAACATGGCCACACCCTCTCGCCGGTCGTAGTCGGCGCGGATGCTGTTCAGCACCCGACCTTCGGCGCGAAGGACCGTGTTGGTAAAGATCTTCACGTACTCCTCTGACGCCGAGAAATATACGTTGTCGCCCTCAAGCTCGGCCTGGTCGCGATACTTCGCGCGGGCGTGGCCCTCGGTCCAGCCGCTTTTGGTGGAGCGGTCGACCAGGCAGTTGTCGGCGTCGATGCGAGACTCCTCCGTGCCGTCCTTGCGAAGCTGGCGTATCTCGACGCCTTCAGCCCACACGAAACCATCCTGAAGGAATATGTGCGCACGCGCGGCGAACACGCTCGTCTTTACCGATCCGTCCGGATAGCTTTCGACAGGTATCACCACGTTCTCCGCAGGCACGAGGACACGTTCACGGAACTTCGGGTACGCTGCCCTGAGACGTTCGGCCTCATGATCCAAGAGCGTCCGCTGCCCCAGCCATGCGACCGAATCGAACGCATGGGCAGACAAGGCCGCAAGCAGAACGGCTATCTCAATGGACAATCTCATGTATTTGAAGAAGCACCTTCCAAAGCTTTTCAACTTCCGAAAACTTTATGGCGTTCGCCGCGTCGCTCTTGGCGACCTTGGGATTCAGATGGGTCTCCATGAAGACGCCGTCCACACCCGTCGCAACCGCCGCGCGGGCGATCGCCGGGGCGAAGCGCCCATCGCCGCCGGAGCCAGTGCCGAGACCGCCGGGACGCTGCACCGAGTGGGTGGCGTCCATGACGACCGGGTAGCCAAGCTCGCGCATTATCAGCAGGGAGCGCATGTCGGCGACGAGGTTGCGGTAGCCGAACGAGGCGCCGCGCTCGCAGAGGACGATCCTCTTGTTGCCGGTGGACTCTATCTTGCGGATCACCTGGGCCATGTCCTCGGGGGCCATGAACTGACCCTTCTTCACATTGACGACCGCGCCCGTCTCGCCGGCGGCGACCACCAGATCGGTCTGCCGCGCAAGGAACGCCGGTATCTGCAGCACGTCGCACACCTCGGCGACAGGCTTGCACTGCCATGGCTCGTGGATGTCGGTCAAAACAGGCACGTCGAACTTCGCTCGGATCTCCTCGAGTATCTCAAGACCCTTGTCGATGCCTGGACCGCGGAAAGAGTCGACAGAAGTGCGGTTCGCCTTGTCGAAGCTCGCCTTGAATATGTAGCCGACCTTCAGCTTCCGCGCAAGAGCGGTAAGCCTCTTCGCAAGGTCTAGGGCCATCTCACGCGACTCGATGACGCATGGCCCCGCTATGAACGTGAGCCCGCCACCGCCGAAGCGGACGCCCTTGTCTACCAAAACAGTTTTCATGGCAGATATTATAGCAAAAGATTTCGCGCTTCGCCACTACCTGACGGATGGCCGCGTTTTGGTATAATATGTCGGCAATGGCAAAGAGCGGGATAACGCAGCAAGAGCTGATTCAATGGGGTGGACCGGGCGTCTTCAACCAGGCCCTCGGCATCGTCAATTCAGGCGACGTGACCAAGGCGGAATACAACGACGACACACTTGAAATACGCGGCAAGATAGAGCAGCCGAGCGGCTGGGAGATGCCGGTGTCGTTCCACCTCGAGCCCGGCGGTCGCATCAAGAGCGCATGCCCGTGCATGCAGAACCAGAAGTACGGGCAGGTGTGCGCCCATGTCGTCGCGCTCGGCATAGCCGTGATGGTCAAGGAGATGGACGACGTCGAGGACGAGAAGCCAAAGGCGCACAAAGGCTCTGCGGAGGACACTGCTGCGGCGGAGCCTGAAGAGGACTTCATACCGGTACCTATGGCGCCGAAGTTCGATGCCTTCGTATCTGGCTCGCGCGCAAGCCTTTCCATAGAGATCGACGCCTACTACGGAGATGTGGGCATACCTGCCTGCTCTATGCAGGACGACCGCGTCGTGTGGCTTGAAGATCCGGACGATCCCCTGGTCAGACGCACGAGAAGCCTGAAGAGCGAAAGAGAGGCGATGAAGCTCGTGGAGCGGTACGGCTTCGAACGGGGCTACAGGGAGGGCGACCTTAAGCTGTACGTCACAGACCCGCAGAAGGTGCTGAACTTTCTGGGTGCGGGGCTTCCGTTCCTTAGGCGACACGGGTGGCGAGTGGAGCTTTCTGAAAGGTTGATGTCGCTCACCGACACGATGCCGTCGGTGGTGCCGGTCGTCGAGATCCGCGATGCGGCGAACGGCGCTTTCGAGGTGAAGTACACATTCGACGCCATGGGCGAGAACGTATCGCCTGTGGAGATACAGGCCGCGCTCAACCGGGGCGACGGATACATAATCAAGGACGGCCGCGTAACCCTGATCGACAACTCCGCGATAGAGACGATGCACGATGTCTTCCGCGACTGCGCCACGGCCGGCAGCGGCTCGTCGGACGGATGGTTCCGGGTGGACGGCGTGCACGCCCCGTACGTCAAGGCGTCGCTCGATCTTCTGGACTCGATCGACCTTGACGACAGCGCGGCGACGCGCTGGAGAGAGACAGCCGCCGCAAGGAACCGCGAAGGCAAGGCGAAGTTCGAGCCGATTGCGCTCGGGAAGCTCGAAAACGTGTTGAGGCCATACCAGAAGCAGGGCGTATACTGGATGCGATTCCTGGAGAACGCCGGGCTGTGCGGGCTTCTGGCGGACGAGATGGGCCTCGGCAAGACGCTCCAGACGCTCGCGTGGCTGTCGCTTCCTCGAACCGCGGCCATGGACGGCAAGAGGCTGCCTGCGTTGATAGTCTGCCCTACGTCGCTCGTGAGGAACTGGGAGGCGGAGGCGCAGAAGTTCACGCCATGGATGAAGACGCTCGTCGTGTCGGGTCCAGACCGCGCGCGCGACTTTGCGCGAATACCGAAGGCGGATATCGTGGTCACCTCATACGCACTGTTGCAGCGCGACTTCGAAGACGCATACTGCGGACAGGAGTTCTCGGCCCTCGTGCTGGACGAGGCGCAGCACATAAAGAACCGCCGCACGCGCAACGCAAAGGCGGCGAAGAACCTGATCGCGCGGCAGAGGCTCGTGCTGACGGGCACACCGATCGAGAATTCCGTCGCGGACGTATGGAGCATATTCGACTTCCTAATGCCGGAGTATCTCGGCGACTACGAGACGTTCAAGGTCGGCTACGAGCTGCCGATCGGCGACGGCGGAGCATCGGGCGAGGCCGCGCAGATGAAGCTGAAGCGCAAGCTTCATCCCTTCATTCTCAGGCGCCTTAAGAAGTCGGTCGCCAAAGACCTGCCCGACAAGCTTACGAAGGTATCGTACTGCCCGATGCCCGAGGAGACACAGCGCGAATACAACGCTACGCTGCAGAAGGAGAGGCGCGGCGCCAAGACGAAGTTCGAGATGCTCGCGCTTTTGATGAAGCTGAGGCAGATAGCGAGCAGAGGCAAGGTTGATGCGTTCATGGAGGTTCTCGACGAGGCCATAGACGGCGGACACCGAGTGCTCGTATTCTCGCAGTTCGTGAAGCAGCTCACAGCCCTCCGCGAGGAGCTTGAGAAGGAGGGCATACCATACTGCTACCTCGACGGCTCCACTAAAGACCGCCTTGGCGAATGCAACCGCTTCAACCGCAACGCCGACATACCTGTGTTCCTCATCTCGCTCATGGCGGGCGGCACAGGGCTCAACCTCACCGGCGCGGATATGGTGATTCACTACGACCCGTGGTGGAACCCGGCCGTAGAAGACCAGGCGACCGACCGCGCACACAGAATCGGGCAGAAGAAGAAGGTGTACGTCGTAAAGCTTATTGCATCCGGCTCGGTCGAAGAAAAGGTTCTCGCGCTTCAACGCCGCAAGCAGGCCCTCATAGCCGCTACAGTATCCACGACCGACGCTGCTATAGTCGAGAAGCTAACGACCGAAGACCTCGAAGAACTTCTCTCCTAACGCCAAAGGTGCATGTGGCATCGCGGCAAGGTTGAAGCGCGGAAGAAGTCCAGCAAGGGATATATCTTCGCCGGGTTCCGCCCAACCGCAGCTTGCGGCCAGGAAACCCAGGATTGAGCCAGGGGAAATGCCCTTTGCCCTGTATGCGGCAATGCGGGTATCGCCGTGACGCTTGGCGAGACGGCGTCCGTCTTGACCGACGACAAGCGGAACATGGCAGTATGTCGGAGTGGGCAGATCAAGCGCCCTCTGTATCAGCATCTGCGCGGGCGTAGCCGCCAAGAGGTCGTCGCCACGAACCACTTCGGTTATGCCCATTGCAGCGTCATCCACTACAGCCGCAAGTGTGTACCCGGCCCCGCCTTCGTCCCTGGCGAGAGGAAAGTCGCCGAGCTTCGCAGCTACATCCTGCTCGAAATGTCCAGCAAAGGCATCGTCAAGCGCGATGCGCGTCCCCTGCTCCACGCGGAAGCGCCAGCAAGGTGTACGACCGGAATACGCAAAAGCCTCGCCCCATGACGCGAACCTGCCGCGACATGTGCCTGGGTAGTGAAGCTGCTCGCCTTCGTGCGGAGCGGACTGGGCGTTTTCGACATCCCTGCGCGAACACACGCACGGATAGACGAGTCCCTTCGACTTAAGGACCTCAAGCGCATCCCGGTATAGGGGCTTTCTCTGAGACTGGACAAAGTCTTCGTCCCAGTCGAAGCCAAGCCAACGCAAATCATCTATTGCGCCCTCGGCCGCACCTGGCTTGTCCTTTGGGTGATCGAGGTCCTCCATTCGCATTATCACCCTTCCGCCGCGGCTCCTTGCGCTGAGCCACGCAATCATGAACGTCCGCACGTTGCCGAGATGCAACGCACCTGTCGGGCTCGGAGCCAAACGGCCTACAGGCCGCGCCTTAGCCAGAATTTCTTCCATTCTGATATGAAGTTCTTGAGCTTGTCCGCCGAGCCGAACGCCGCGCCCGTTGCCTTGCGCATGTCATGCGTCTCCAACAGTCCCTCTATGTAGTCCTTCTTCAGATTCTCGAAGGGACGAAACCTTACCTTCGGCGCACCCTTCTCGATGAAGAACGCAATAGACCAAGCGAGACGGTACTTTAGTTTCCTCTCGGCGTCGGAACCTGCGTAGAACTCCTTGTAGTCCATTCCGACAACCGCAGGAATCATGTCCTCCAACCGGTTGAGATCCTCGCCCGACACTTCAATCTTCCAGCTGTCGTCCTCGGTGTCCTCGAAGTACTGCGCATATCCTTCATTGAACCACGGCGATGCCGATATCATGGAACAGGCGTAGGAAAGATACTGGTGGAACGCCTCGTGGCGAATAGTCTTCAGCAGCTCGCTTTCCCCTGCCTGCGGAAGATACGCAACAAGCTCGCGACGCTGCGGGCTCCAGTATGCCGCACTCCACTGCATATCGTCGCCGGCCGCCTCGAGATAGTCTTCACGGTTGGAGTATATTCGCGCAACGCACAGCGTGTTCGAGCCGTCCAGCGGAGACGGCACTGTCGCGGCGTACTTCGACCGCATGACCGGGAAGTCGTTTGTAAGAGTATCCACAAAGCCGCGGCCAGGAAGGCAGTCGATGATCGAAAACTCGGTTGCGTCGGTCATGCGCCAGTTCGGATATGCGGCAACACCATGCCTGAGGTCGCGCCTCAGCAGGTCCCTTTCTGAAGGAGCGGCCTTTCTTCTTCTGCGAGGTTTAGCGCCTTCCTCCACCGACGCGTCGGATGCATCTTGCGCAAGCGTCGCCCACTCGCGCTTATCAAGGAACTCGCGCTCGAATGCAACGAGCATCTCGGCGAAGTCGTCGCCCTCGGCAAGCTCCCATGTGGCCAGGCTCCACACGTCGGACTTCTCCGGCAGATACGTGCAGACTATCGCCGTCGCATTCGTTCCTTGCCAGTATCTCACGTCACGATAGCCGCGAGGCTTCTGACGAGGGCGGGAGAACTCCTCTGCAGGAATTACAGGCGAGAGAAGATCGACCATCAGTCGCAGCTGGTCTTCGCTTTTATGGTCGGCCTCTATCCTGCCGGCCTCATATGACGAGCGCGTCTCTGACGATGCGCCGTATATCGCCGGCGGAAGAACGTCAAGTGAAGAAAGTACAAACACCCTGAAGTCGTCATCCATCCATCGTCCGACCACAGCCCTGTATAGCCACAAGTCGAAGACATCGTAGCGGTCCTCAAGCCGGCGAGACCCATCCGTATCGCGCACCAGATACGCCTCCGCACGCGGCATGTCCAGCGGTGCGGGCGTGGTGAAGAAGAGCGATGCGGCGAGCAACAGCATCGTCAGAACGCTCCGACCGCAAGAGACGAGAAGGTCGTTATGGGCGTAGTATCGCGATAGTTGTCAAGAACCTGACGCACATCGCGGACGAGGCCCTCGACCTCCTTGTACAGCGTATCGTCGGCCGAGAGCTTCCCAAGCGTGCCCTCGCCGTTCTTCATGCGGTCCGCCACGACGTTAAGCGAGTCAACAAGATGGTTCGCGCCTGCGACAACGTTGGTTACACCAGCCTTGAGTTCACCGCCCATGTCAAACGAGTCGCACGCCTTGTGAAAAGCGGCTATCGCGCCCTTCAGCTCTTCAAGCGCGGTCTCGTCGGGCGAAAGCAGACGGCCCAAAGGGCCCTCTCCCTTTACCAGCCGATCGGATATGACTGTCGCGTTCGTCAACGTCGCCTTCAGGTCCACTGAGGCGTCCTTTGCGTTGGCGACGACCTCCCGCAGATCGTCATACAGGCCGCCGTCGTCCTTGGCGAGCAGCTTGCCGAGAACACCCTCTCCAGCCTCAAGCCGTTCGCTGACGATGCGTATCTTCTCACTAACGATCGCAAGATTGGTCACGATCGCCCTGAGTTCGTCGCCCGATGTCGCCTCGTTTATGTTTCGCGCTATCTGCGCGACATCACGCATCCAGTCGGTCGGCGTATCGCCGCGGAGCATCGGCGCATGCGAGAGGTCTATGGGCTCGCCGAATCCCTCCTCGAGCACAAGATTGTTTCCGCCCAAGAGCGACATCGACTGCACATATGCCTTGTAGCCGGTCCTCAGGACGACACCCTTGTCTATGTCTATTATGGCCACCAGGTTGGTCGACGTCAGCTGGACTTTGTCCACAGTACCGACCTTAGTGCCCCTGTACATAACGTTGTCGTTGTCCTTGAGTCCGCCGATTCCGTCAAAGGCCACCGATACGCGCACGTACTCACGGCCAAGGACGAGGTCTACGCCGGATATCACTATGGTGAAATACACCAGAAGAGACAGCACGGCAATCATGAAGATGCCTGTTGCGGCCTCTGCGAACGCATCGTTTTTCCTTCTTCCCATTACAGCTCCCCTTTCATGGCGACGAGAAACTCGCGAACCACAGGATTCTCCGACTCGACGAACTGCGCCGGCGGCAGGCATTCGACTTTTTTCCCGTCCTTTATAAGCAGGATTCGGTCTGCAAAATTTAGTGCCCCCTGAAGGTCGTGCGTAACCACGATGGATGTGATTCCAAGCTCGCGGTTAAGCTTCCTTATGAGGCGATTGATCGTTATGGACGTCACGGGGTCCAGCCCGGAAGTAGGCTCGTCGTAGAGCACTACATCTGAATCGCGCACTATCGCGCGGGCGAGCCCGGCGCGCTTCTGCATGCCGCCAGATATCTCTGCAGGATACTTTTCGGCGGCATCGGTCAACTCCACTTCCGCAAGCGCCTTTGCCACGCGCTCGTCTATCTCCTCTTCCGAAAGGCTGGTGCACTCTCTGAGCGGCAAAGCGACGTTCTCTTCGACGGTCATCCAGGCAAGGAGAGCCCCGCCCTGAAAAAGGTATCCTACGCGGCGGCGAATCGATTCAAGCTCTCTCGACGAACACTCCGACACATCCACTCCGTCCACCAGCACGCGCCCGTCGTCAGGCGTCAACAGGCGCACTATGTGCTTGAGGGTCACGGACTTCCCCGTGCCCGAAGGCCCCACAAGAGCCAGAACCTCGCCCTTCTCGACCTCGAAGGAGAGCCCGTCCAGAACCTTTCGTCCTGAAAACTCCTTCTTCACCTCATCGAAAACCACCAGGCTCATTGATAGCAGATCCTTGTTATCATGTATCCCAGCATGAGGATGAGCAGGAACGATATGACGACGGAGCGCTGCGTAGCACGACCCACGCCAGTCGCGCCCAGACTTGTGCCAAAGCCCTGCGCTACAGACACAGTGCCTATCACAAGACCGAACACAATCGCTTTGATGAGCCCGGAGGAAAGATCCTTCGTATCCGCTATCGACATTGCGCTCGACATGTACTGCTCGAAATTCACGCCAAGCTGCGTTGTACCCACCACGCCGCCGCCAAGGGTGCCCACGACACAGCAGTAGAACGCGAGTATTGGCGCCATCAGCACAAGGGCAAGAATGCGGGGCGCTGCAAGGAACCGCACCGGAGGTATGGACATTATCTCAAGCGCCGCGATTTCATCGTTGACTACCATTGTGCCCATCTCGGCGGCGATTGCGGACCCCACGCACGCCGCAAGGCACATGCCGCAGCTGAACGGGGCCATCTCCCGGATGAGCGTCACCATTACGGCAGCGCCTAGATAAATCTCTTGATTGAAGCGCCTAAGCTCAAGTCCAACCTGAAGGGCCAGTATCATTCCCGTAAACAGCGAAACGACCGTAACCACAGGCAACGTGCCTATGCCGGTCTTGTAGAGTTGCGCCAAGAAGTCGCGACGCGAGTCGCGACTCCGAAACACAGACGGGAACGCAGCGATTGACGCGAACATCACGCGCGTGGTCCTGCCGACCTCGCGCACGAAGCTCATTTCTTGACCGATCTCCTTACGCAGTCTTCCGTGGCGTCGATACGCGCCTCGGAAAGCGCATCGCCCTTTACGGAAGCCTTCATGTCCGCCAGCGCCGCGAGGGCCTTATCCTTGTCTCCGGCGAGCGCCGTTGCGCGGGCAGAACCAAGCTTGGCGGTAAGGGCTAGAAAACTTGATGGGTTCGCCTCTACGAACGCATCGTAGGCCGCAACCGCATCGGTGTAATTGCCAAGCGCCTCAAGGCACTGCGCCTTGCCGACGGCAGGCACATCCGCAAAACCGTCTGGGGCATTGTCGCCGGAAAGCGCCTCATACTGGTCGAGAGACTCCTGATAGCGTCCGGCATCGAAGTATTTCTTTGCAAGACGAAGCCTCAATGCGCTGCCGGCATCCGAGCCGCCAAACTTGGAAACGGCCTCTTCCAGCTCCTCCGCGGTGTAGGCGTTCACAAGAGCCTCGCTCGCCGCGGCACGTCTGGAGGCAATGTAATTCTTCACCCCATAGTATCCGGCGACGACGACGACGGCCGCCAGCAGCCATGGGATGGTGGACCTGATCTCCTTGACGAAGTCTTCGGCCAAAGGATCATCTTCTGTCTTGAACCAGTTCATCTTTATTTCCTTTCAGTTCGTAGAAATCCGCCCATTCATTGACGAAGCGCTCGTCGCGCCCCTCAGCGCGCAAGACGATTCTATTGTAGTCAAGCGCATCCAGAAAATCCTTGTTGTATATGAAGCGCGCATGGCCCCGCTCCGGGCTGCGCCCCAGACGCACAGGGCTCTCCATAAGCAACACCGCCGTGAAATAGGTCGCCTTGGGTATGTTTATGCCGGAGAGCATCGTCTGCATGACCTTGCGGGAGACGCCTTCCTTGGCATTGCCTCCACCGCTTCGCAACATAACGGTCATAAGGACTGCCGCACGCAGGCCGTTGGAGACCTCAATCCCCTCCGATTCACGTAGCTTTTCAAGTTCATCAAGCACACGCAAATACTTCCACGCCATGCTTGATTTACCGCCCGACTTGTCGATCGCCTTTGAAAGATCGGGCAGAAGATCGCCCAGAAGACCCGTTTCCCACGCAAGTTTGAACGCCTCCGCACTATGGCCGTAGGGGAAGAAGCGAAACACCTCCTCGCAAACCCTTGGTGGTGCGGCAGTCAATATGCAAGAGTGGCGACGCTTTATCGCGGCAAAAGTCTTTCTCTCGATACGAAAGCCCAGTCTGGACGAGAACTTTACCGCGCGCATCATGCGGACGGGATCTTCCTGGAAGCGTATATCCGGGTTGCCAATTGCGCGTATAACGCGCTTCTCGATGTCCTTCATGCCACCGACCCAGTCTATTACGCTGAAATCCCTTATGTCGTAGAACAGGCCATTGACGGTAAAGTCGCGGCGGTACGCATCCGTTTCTGGTGTGCCGAATGTGTTGTCCTCAAAAGGACCTTCCGAGGCATGCTCGATGATCTCGCCAACAGACTGCGAATTGCGACGGAAAGTAGCCGTCTCAATAACCTTCTCTCCGAATCGCACATGCGCTAGACGAAAGCGCCTGCCTATAAGGAAACAGTTTCGAAAAACCCGCTTTACCTCGTTTGGCTTAGCGCTGGTTCCGACATCGAAGTCCTTTGGCTTGCGGCCCATTAGAAGATCGCGCACGCCGCCCCCCACAAGATATGCGGTGTAACCGGCATCGGCAAGCCTGTAAAGAACCTTAAGCGCGTCCGGATCAATGTTCTTTCGAGAAATGCAATGTTCCGATCGCTTGTAGACGACCGGTTGATTACGCTTCCTCTTCAAAAAATCGAACATTGGTGGGATAGTATACCGAATCTTGGCCAAAACCGCAAGCTTGATGGTTGTCCCGGGTGGATTCGAACCACCTCGAAGAGGATCAAAACCTCCTATGCTGCCATTACATCACGGGACAATCGTGTGAACCGGCCAGGCCGCAAAGCCGTTAAGGTTCAGAAACGCCGCTATTTCACGCCCCCGCGTTTCATCCGGGACGAGACCGAACACAGTCGATCCGCTTCCGCTCATAGTAGCGCCAACTGCGCCGGACTTCCGCAAAAGCTCCAACGCGCCGCCTATCTCCGGGTGAATCGCGACAGCAGGTGACTGCAGGTCGTTCATCATCGCGGCGGCGATCCTTTCCAAATCACCGCTTTCGAGCGCTGAGTACATATTATACACTATTGAGGGGTCGTCTGTCACGCGCGAGTTGCATTTTCCATACACCTCTTTGGTAGAGCTGGAAACACCCGGGTTGCAAAGGACAAGGTTGAGCCTTGGGAACGGCCTGTTGCCTCGCATGAAAGGGGTTACCTTTTCACCACGCCCTTCCATCAACACCGGCCCTCCCATAACGAGCGACGGAACGTCGGAACCAACCTTCGCGCCGATTTCGACAAGCTCTTCACGCGACTTGCCAAGCCCCCACTCTTCGTTAAGCGCAATCAAGGTTGCCGCCGCGTCAGCACTGCCGCCGCCAAGCCCTCCGCCTGCGGGTATTCGCTTATCTACATGAATATCAGCGCCTCTGCCGTCGCAAAGAACCCTTGCCGCCTTCAGGCAAAGGTCGTCCGGATAGCCGGTGTCGCTTGAAAGCGATGACGCCGGAACAACCTCGAGGGTATCGGAGAGAGAAACAGGAACGACTATTGAACGAAGCGCGTGAAATCCATCTTCACGCACTCCGAAGACCTCAAGGGTGAGGTTTACCTTTGCATATGCCTCAATCTTCATCAGACGGGTCGTTCAAATCTTCGTCGTCGAAATCATCGTCGGGAGCTGCGCTGCGCAAACTCATGGACGCCGCAGCTATAGCCCCGACACCAACGCCTATGCCCTTGATCTCGTCCGCCGAGATGCGAAACACTCCGGCAACCGACGTCTCGCTCTGGCGCCACGAAGCCGAGACTATCCCGCATCGTGTCTCCTTAGGAAGAAGCGCGGCCATTGCTGCGGCACCGACGCGAGCTTCATCGTCGAGCGAAGCAAGGAATGCCGGCAAAATAGCCTGGACAATGCCGGAAAGCGAACCGACCGAGGCTCCAACCAAAGGTTTGCCTTTCGCTTCTGGTAGCGTAGCGAGAAAGCGATCCGCTGCGGAGAACTGCGGCCTGTATCCTGCGAACGCAAGCCCTATGCTCTCCGGCGCAACTGCCGGCACGAAAGTATCCTTACCGGACAACGCCGACTTCACATCATTGGCAACATCATCAAAGTCCACCTCGTCCAGTCCGTTCGTATCCGCCGACTTGATGAATTTTACCAGCAAAGGCAGGTCTACCACAATGCGGCTCGCCGGAGCGAAGTGCCACGTCATGAACGATGAAGTATCTATCTTGTGCTTGGCCAAAACCTCTGCGACAAGCTTCCACTGCGACTCGATATCCATTTTCGCGAAGGAAGTCTGCGTAAACAACAGATCATCGTCACTTGCTGCGGACAGGGACTCTGCGGAAAACGTAACGGAGCCCATCGACGAAAGCCTCGATTCGGGCAAGGCGGAATACTCGCCGTGAATATCAATTCCTGCATCCCCGACACGCAAAGCATATCGTGCCGAAGCCAATCCCTTGATGATATGCAACAGAGACTCGTCTAACTGTTCGCCTTTCTCGGCGCACTTTCTGGCTCCGATGTCGACAATCTTGCGCAAATTATCCATGCCCTTGGGCGTTGCAACGATGCGCACGATATCGCCATCCATGGGCGCCACGAGCTCGGCAAGATCCTTTAGCGCAATCTCCACCTGCTCCGGCTTGTCGCTAGCGACAGCCCATCTGCCGTCTTCAGCAAATGCAATGTAAGTGAAGTCGTCATCATCGGCTTCGCCGAATGGAAGCCCCTTCACGCAGACAAGTCCGTTGGTCTCAAACGCTCCGTCGTGCAACTTCATGAACTCATCCTTGGGAAGAGCCATAGGATACACGACGGCAAACTCGATTGCGTTGTCGTCAAGATCGTCAAACGCCTCTTCGTCGCCGGCACCCGACTTGGTGAACACATCCGAATCAAAATAGACAGGGAAAGCCATCGAGCCACCCTGACGCATAGGGCCGAAGAACTCGCTTGTCGGCAGCTGTGCGACTTGCGCGGCAGCAAGTGCGCCAAGCATCTGGTTGCCGCTCAGTTCGCCAAGCTTTGCGACAGCTACTGCAAGGCCGGTTGTGTCGGTCACCTGAAGCAAACCGGCCCGTTCCCATGTAGCCGCGATTGATGTAAGCGAGATGGATGCTGCGACGACGGCAATTAGTCTCTTCATTTTGTATTCTTTCCTTTCTTTTTTGAAGATCGCGCCTTCAGATCGGATATGGCGGCGGCTACGTTGGCGAAGAGCGCCGCGATCCGTTCAGTCGGAACCGTGGAGAACGCAAGCCGTATTAGCCCCGAAAGGACGATGGTTCCGGTCGAGTACTTCTCTATCAGATGACGGCGAACGCTCTCGGCATCCACGCCAAGCGGCCTGACACACATGAAATACCCCGAATTGAAAGGCATCGTCTCGAACAACTCCGCATATTCCGGATGACGCTTGAGGACACGCCTTATCTCGGAATACCGCCTTTTCAGCACATTGTACTTCTCGCGCTTCTCGCGGGCGTACGCAGGGTCTGCGTATGCCGCAAGGGCAAGGTTCTGCCCTAGCGAAGACGAGTTGGATATCGAACTTCTAACATCGCCGGCGGCCTTCGCCTCGAGAGCCTTGAGCTGTTCGTCTGTCGCGCCCTTGAATGCAAAGGCTATGAAACCTACACGAAGCCCCCAGACGTAGTCCTCCTTGGTGGTGCCGTCGAGCTTGACGGCAAGAACGCGCTCGTCAAGGTCGGAAAACTCCGCGAACAACGACTCTCCATGCACACCCTTCTCGTAGACGAGCCCAAAGTACGCATCATCCAGCACGACCACGATACGCTTGCCCTTGCCGGCCGCAGACTTGACGGCGGCGACAATCCCGGGAACATCGCCGTAAGTCGCGGTGTATCCTGTAGGATTGTTGGGAAAGTTGAGTATCAGTATCTTCTTGTCGCCCGGCGACATCAATGCGCGCCCCATGGCTTCGGCATCGAATGCGCCATCACGGAACGTGTTGAACCTGCGCACCTTGCAACCAACCGCATCCTTGAAGATCAACTCGTAGTTGTCCCAATGCAAATCAGGTATGACAAGTTCGTCGCGCGCATCGGCAAACAGCTCGGCAGAAACCCTTAGCCCGTGCGTAAGAGCATTTGTCACCACCGGATTGGAGAACTTCTTTCCCTTCAAAGACGGATTCTTCTTGAGCTCCATCGCGCGCCAAACCGTGCGCAGATCGGGCAATCCGAAGCTGCTGGCGTAGAGAAACGCACGCTTGTCAAGACCGATGTTCTTGCGGAAGCAGTCCATGACAAGAGGAGAGCCATCCTCTTCGAAAGCCATGCCTATGGTCGCGTTTATGTCGCACGATTTCGCCTCGGCGCCCTGTCCAAGAATGCCGCCGTATGGGAAATACATGCGCCTGCCGGATGCGGAAAGGAAAGCCGCCGCGTCGCCAAGCGTTTCGTTGAGCTGTTTCGCTAGTTTGTTCATTGGGAAAAGTATTATACCAAATCTGATCGCTACTGACGCACAATGTCGGCCCCAAGTGCGGCCAACGCATGCTCCACGGCCACATAGCCGCGGTCGACAGTCTCGGCGCCATATATTACAGTTTCACCCTTTGCGGCAAGCGCGGCGATCACGAGCGCGATTCCGGCGCGTATGTCAGGCGAGGTCACCGGACAGCCGATCAGCTGCGACGGGCCTGTGACAACCACACGGTGGGGGTCGCATTGCACGATCTTGGCACCCATCTGTCTCAGATGATCCACAAAGTAGAGCCTGCTTTCGAACATCTTCTCAAAAAAGAGGCACGTCCCTCGAGACTGTGTGGCGATAACAATTAGGATGGACATCAAATCGGACGGGAACGCCGGCCACGTGCCATCAGCAACGGACGGTATCGCGTCCCCAAGGTCGTACTTCATATTCAGTCGCCGCTTGGGGACATATCTAAGCGTATGCCCCCGCGGGTCTATGGTCCAAGTTACGCCAAAGCGGGCGAAGGCATCGTAGAGCACCTCGAAAGGCTCGGGGTCGATGCCTTCTAGAAGAAGCTCTCCTCCCGTCAATGCGGCGGCTGCAATATAGCTGCCTGCCTCTATGTAGTCACATCCGACATGGGCCTCGCAACCAGAAAGCGACTCCACACCATCGACTATGATACGGTTTGAGCCAGCACCCGACACCTTTGCGCCCATCGAATTCAGCATTTTCGCAAGGTCGCATATGTGAGGTTCGCACGCTGCATTGTATATCTCGGTGCGGCCGG
Source organism: uncultured Verrucomicrobiota bacterium (assembly GCA_947305775.1). GTDB lineage: Bacteria > Verrucomicrobiota > Kiritimatiellia > RFP12 > UBA1067 > UBA1067. The sequence goes on along the minus strand of CAMZEN010000019.1, from coordinate 24,104 downwards.
CGGCCAGGACGCTTGCCATCAGCACATTCTCGGTGGCGGTGACGCTGGCCTCGTCCAGAAGGATGCGCGATCCTTTAAGCGCACCGCTGAAACGCAAGGTCTTCTTGCCCGCCACCGCCTTTGCGCCAAGAGCGCGAAACCCTGCAAAATGCGTATCAAGACGGCGGTGCCCTATTGCGTCGCCGCCCGGAGGCGGCAGGGACGCACGACCTGCGCGTGCGAGAAGAGGTCCAGCGAATAGGATGCTTGTCCTGATCTTGGCGGCCGTCTCTGGCGACAGTTTGACAGACTTTAGCCTGGGAGTGGACAGTGTAACGGTCTTGGCGGCCCTGTCGCGCGAAATACTGGCGCCGAAGCCCTTGGCCACGTCCAGCATCGTATCCACATCAAGTATGTCGGGAACGTTCGTGAGGGTGACGGGCATGGGGGTCAAAAGCGAAGCCGCGATCATCGGCAGAACCGCGTTCTTGTTGCCGGACACCACATGCCTGCCCGACACAGTGCGCCCGCCATGTATCACAAACCGACTCATCGTCAGGAAAGCTCGTCAAGCCGCTTGGTCTCACCAAAGACGATAAGCTTGTCGTCTTCGCGCATGGAGTCTGTCGCTTGCGGTATTATGACGGCACGCGGCTTCTTGGGGTCTTCCTGAATGCGACGGATGCAAAGCACGGTAAGCCCCGTAGCCGTACGGAAGTTCGCATCGGCAAGAGTCTTGCCGCGCATGTTCTCCGGCACATCTATCTCCGCTATGGAATACCCCTCGGATACTTCCAGAAAATCAACAACATCATGGTTGGCTATGGCGCGGGATAGGCGATGGGCGCTGTCCCTGTCGGGATATACCACAGAATCCGCCCCTATCCGCCTCAGTATCTTGCCATGAAGTTCGCTGGAAGCCTTTGCGATGACCATCTCAACGCCAAGCTCCTTGCAGTTGGCGGTAGCCATCATAGAGGCCTCTATGTTCGACCCTATTGCCACGACCACTACATCGCACTCGCCGAAACCGGCTTCGGCAAGTATGTGCGGCTGGGTAGCATCACCCTGTATTGCCGTCGCGAACTCGCTGGCCGACTGCATGGCCGGGCGATTGCGGTCGACAAGTATGACCTCCATGCCGGCGTTCATCAAGGACTCCGCCAGCGACATTCCAAATCTTCCGGCACCTATGATGCCTATGCGCTTCTTCACGTCTCAAGCTCCATCTTGCGAGCCTCACCGACGAGCTCCTTGGAGTATGGATGCTTGGGGTTTTCGAAAAACTCTGCAGGATCGTCCGCCGTCTCCACAACGCGTCCGTTTTTCATGACAGCCAGCTTTGTCGCCATCTGCGACACGACGCCAAGGTCGTGCGTTATGAGCAGCACCCCGGAATTCGCTTGATGGAGCCTCTTCATAAGACGCAGCACCTGCGCCTGGATGGTGACGTCGAGAGCCGTGGTCGGTTCATCCGCGATAACCAGATCTGGCCCTAGCATAAGCCCCATGGCAATCATCACACGCTGCTGCATGCCACCAGAAAGCTCATGCGGATACGCGAGGGCGCGCTGCTCCGGATCAGGTATGCCGACCTTACCAAGCCATTCAAGGGCATGAGCCCTCGCCGCGGCCTTGGACATCTGCTCGTGCAGAAGGATAGTCTCCACCAGCTGGTCGCCTATGCGGTGAAGCGGCGAAAGAGACCCCATGGGGTCCTGAAACACCACGCCGATCCTCTTCCCCCTGAGCTTTCTGAGATTGGCCAACGGCATTGTAAGCGTATCCACTCCATCAAGGAGAATCCTCCCCTTGGGGTAGAACGCAGGAGGGCTTGGCAGCAGCCTCGCAACGCTCATCGACACAGAACTCTTACCGGAACCCGATTCGCCCACGATTCCAAGAACCTCTCCACGCTCAAGCGTAAGGTTCACGTCTATCGCGGCTTGGGTCACCTCGCCTTCGTCGTTGCGGAACGACACATCCAGATCTTCTATCTTCAGCAGCATGTCTTGTCGCCTTTGCCGTATTTGATTGTGTGTATTATACCAAATCTGCCGCAGTCGCGCTCTTGGTTTCGGTAAAAAAAGGAGAGCGACAAAAGCCGCCCTCCCTTTTTCGGCAATTCACCGAATCGATGGTTACTTGACCTCGACTTCGGCGCCGGCCTTCTTGAGCTGCTCGGCGATCTTCTCGGCCTCGTCCTTGGCGATGGCTTCCTTGACCTTCTTGGGAGCGCCATCGACGAGGTCCTTCGCGTCCTTGAGGCCGAGGCCCGTAATCGCACGGATCTCCTTGATGACCGCGATCTTGTTCGCGCCAGCCGCCTTGAGGATGACGTCGAACTCGGTCTTCTCCTCGACGGGAGCCGCACCGGCGGCGGGACCGGCAACCGCGACAGCGGCAGCGGCGGAAACGCCCCAAGCTTCCTCGAGAGCCTTCACGAGGTCGTTGATTTCGAGAACGGTCTTTCCGGACAGTTCCTTGATGATTTCTTCGTTCGTCATTTTCTTGTTCCTTTGTTTTACTTGTCAACCCTTGGCGTGTTGCATCCAAGGGAAATTTGTTTACGCCTGTGCGGGAGCCTCCGCTGCGGGAGCGGCCTCGCCGCCTTCCTTCTTCGCCTTCTCGGAGAGAACGCGCGCAAGACGTGTCGCAGGCTCCTTGAGGAGCATGAGCAACGTAGCGCGGAGCTGATCCTTGCCGGGAACCTTGGAGAGGGCCTCGACCATGGCCGCATCGACGATCTTGGAGTCGTAGTCGGCACCCTTGACGGAAGCCTTGCCCGCGAGCTCCTTGTCGTTGACGAACTCCATGATGGCCTTGGCGACCGCCGTGGGCTCGCCCTTGCCGATCACAACGGCGGTGGGGCCAGAGAGCATGGAGTTGACATCGTCGCTCCAGCCCTTCTCCTTCGCAACCTTCGCGAGGAAGGTGTTCTTCACGACGAGAAGACGGCTATCCAGCTTGCGCAGTTCAGCGCGAAGCTTGGACATCTTGGCGACGCTCGCGCCGCCGTGGTTGACGATGAAGCAGTAGTCGGAGTCCTTGATACGGGCAACGACTTCGTCCAGTATGGCAATCTTTTCGATTCTCATTTTACCGAACCTCCCTTACTCGGCATCCGCCGCGACGATCACAGGCACGCCGACGCCCATTGTGGAGGAGATGCTCATGCCCTTGATGAAGAGACCCTTCACCGAGGCAGGCTTTGCGGAATTGACGGCGGAGACTATCGCCTTGATGTTGCCGACGAGTGCAGCTTCATCAAAGCTGCGCTTTCCGGCGATCACGGCGAGGTTGCCGGTCTTGTCCATGCGGAAGTCGACCTTGCCGCCCTTGGCCTCCTTGACGGCCGTCGCGGTGTCATCCGTGACCGTGCCGGTCTTGGGGTTGGGCATGAGGCCGCGAGGACCGAGCACGCGGGCGCACTTGCGCACTTCCTTCATCGCCTCGACTGTGGCGATGGCCACATCGAAGTCACACCAGCCTTCCTTGGAAACCTTCTCGACGAGATCGGAGAGACCGACGAAATCGGCACCCGCGGCCTTGGCGGCCTCGGCGGCGTCACCGCCGGCGAACACCGCGACACGAACCGTCTTGCCCGAGCCGTTGGGGAGCTTGACGACGCCACGAACTGCGGTATCGCCCTTTGTGAGCTCCTTGCCCAAGCGGAAGTAGACGTCGATCGTCTCATCGAACTTGGCGCCGGGGTTGGCCTTGACGAACTTGACGGCCTCCTCAAGGGAGACGGCCTTCTTCGGAGCCTTCTTCAGCGCATTGAAATACTTCTTGCCGTGCTTCATTCGACCACCTCGATTCCCATATTGCGCGCCGTGCCGGCGATCATCTTCACCGCCTGCTCCGGATCGTCAGTGTTGAGATCGGCCTTCTTCATCTCGACAATCTTGAGAAGCTGGGCCTTGGTGACCTTGCCGACCTTGTTCTTGTTGGGAACGCCGCTGCCCTTGGCGAGACCGGCTTCCTTCTTGAGGAGCACCGACGCCGGCGGCGACTTGAACTGCAGCGAGAAGCTGCGGTCCTGGTAGACCGTGATGATCACGGGAATCACGAGACCGGCGTCCTTCGCCGTCTTCGCGTTGAACTCCTTGCAGAACTGCATGATGTTAACACCAGCAGAACCAAGGGCCGGACCGACTGGCGGCGCCGGATTGGCGGCACCTGCCGGAATCTGGAGCTTTACTACTCCAGTGACTTTCTTAGCCATTTCCTTTTCCTTCCTTTCGTGCGGCTCCTCCCGGGGATCCTTCCCGGTCAAACGGACCGCAAAACCTGCCTCTTACTTGAGCGGCTCGAAGGTCTCCTCAACGGCGACCTTCTCGACCTGCCAGTATTCGGCGTCGACCTGGACCTTGCGGTTGAAGATGTTCACCTCAACCTTGAGTTTGCCCTTGTCGGGATCCACCATTGTGACCTGGCCCGTCAAACCCATGAACGCGCCATCAATCACCTTGACCGTCTCATCGACGGAATAAGATACCTTAGGACGCTCCGGCGTGCTTGCGCCTGCCGGCTTGTCGAGCAATATTGCGTCCACTTCGCTCTGCTTGAGCGGCATCGGCCTGTCGCCGCCAACGAATCCGATCACACCAGGAGTCTCTCTCAGAAACTGCCAGGTTCTCTCGTAGATGGCGCGGCGCCCATTTTCGTCAACACCCTTTGCCTCGTCATAGAGCGCAAGTTCACAGAGGACATATCCCGGAAAGAACTTTTTGGTGATAGTGCGCTTCTTTCCATCCTTCTTCTCGGTGACGCGCTCTGTCGGGATGACGCAACGGCCAATCAAATCTTCCATGCGTTCGATCTTGACGCGAGCCTCGATCGACTTCTGGGCCTTGTTCTCCTGGCCCGTGAGAGTGTGAAGGACAAACCACTGCTTATCCATCTTCTGCTCCCTTACGCCCCTGCGTGAACGATACGGATGAACCCTTCAATCGCCTTGTCGCAGACGAGCGTAGTTGCGGCGAGAATGAAAATGAATGAGACGACGACGAGCGTCGATTCCCAAAGCTCGTGCTTCTCCGGCCAACTGACACGCTTGGCCTCCGCCGAAACGCCGCCGAGATATTCTTTCGTCTTCTTAAAAAAGCTCATTTTCGTCTCTCCGTCTTCATTGGCAGGGTAGGAGGGAATCGAACCCCCATAGGCGGTTTTGGAGACCGCTGCACTGCCATTGTGCTACTACCCTAAAAAGTCTCTGTCAAGACCTTACTTGGTCTCTTTGTGGGTCGTGCGCTTGCGGCAGTGCGGACAGAACTTTACCTTCTCAAGACGCTCCGTAACAGTCTTCTTGTTACGAGTCGTGGTATAGTTCCGGCGCTTGCATTCGCCGCAGGCCAAAATTGCGAGATCGCGCATTGTCTTTTTCCTCAAGTTCTCTTATGAGTTCTAGCCCGCCTGCCGCCCTGGCCGGCCACTTCCGGCCGGGCCTGACAGGCAGGCATCTCACAGAAGACCTTGTCTTGTTACTTGATCACCTTCGAAACCGTGCCGGCGCCGACCGTGCGGCCGCCTTCGCGGATGGCGAAGCGCATCTTCTCTTCGAGAGCGACCGGAGCGATGAGCTTGACGGTGATCTCGACGTTGTCGCCGGGCATGACCATCTCGACGCCCTCGGGGAGCTGGATGTCGCCCGTCACGTCAGTCGTACGGATGTAGAACTGAGGACGATAGCCCTTCATGAACGCGGTGTGACGGCCACCCTCCTCCTTCGTGAGGACGTAGACCTGACCGGAGAACTCGGTGTGCGGGGTGATGGAACCCGGCTTCGCGAGAACCTGACCGCGAGCGACGTCTTCCTTCTTGGTGCCGCGGAGAAGCGTACCGATGTTGTCGCCAGCCTGACCCTGATCGAGGAGCTTGCGGAACATCTCAACGCCCGTGACGGCGGTCTTGGCCGTCGGCTTGAGACCGACGATTTCGACTTCGTCGCCAACCTTGACGATACCACGCTCGACACGGCCCGTAACGACGGTACCGCGGCCTTCGATCGAGAAGATGTCCTCGATAGGCATGAGGAAAGGCTTGTCAAGCTCGCGCTGGGGCTCGGGAATGTAGGTGTCGAGGGCGTCCATGAGCTCGTCGATGCACTTGCAGGCATCGTCGGTCGCAGCGGAGGCCTGGGTCGCGGGATAAGCCGCGCCGCGGATCACCGGAGCGTTGTCGCCATCGTAATCATACTTGGAGAGGAGTTCACGGACTTCCATCTCGACGAGGTCGAGCATCTCGGCGTCATCGACGAGGTCGCACTTGTTGAGGAACACGACGATCTTCGGAACGCCGACCTGACGGGCGAGAAGCACGTGCTCGCGGGTCTGGGGCATCGGGCCGTCGACGGCGGACACGACGAGAATCGCTCCATCCATCTGAGCCGCGCCGGTGATCATGTTCTTGACGTAGTCGGCGTGGCCGGGGCAGTCAACGTGAGCATAGTGGCGGTTCGCAGTCGCATACTCGACGTGCGAAGACGCAATCGTAAGAATCTTGGTGGCGTCACGACGGCCGGCGGACTCGGAAGCCTTGGCGACTTCGTCGTACTTGATCTCGGAGCAGAGCCCCTTGAGCGCCTGGACGTGCGTGATGGCGGCCGTAAGTGTGGTCTTGCCGTGGTCGACGTGGCCGATGGTGCCGACGTTCACGTGCGGCTTTCCGCCGCGATCGAATGTTTCCTTAGCCATTTTCTTTTAGCTCCTGTGAGTTGTTTTGTTGTCTTCTGTCGCCCCCGCCTCAAACTGGAGCCACCTATCGGAATCGAACCGACGACCTCATCCTTACCAAGGATGTGCTCTACCTACTGAGCTAAAGTGGCCTCGCTTTTAAGACGAAAGCTCGCATAGTATATCATATTGTGAGCACCATGCGCAAGGGGGTGTTTTACGGAACCGGAACTTCCGCCAAAATGCGGTCTATGACCTGGTCGGGAGTGACGTTCTCCGCCTCCGCTTCGTATGTAAGCAGTATGCGGTGACGCAGGACATCATGCACGACCTCCTTGACATCCTGCGGCGTCGCATAGGCGCGCCCGTGCATAAGCGCATTGCCGCGAGCCGCCAGATTGAGCGCGAGCGTCGCACGCGGGCTTGCGCCATTCTGGATGTGCTCACTCTTCTCGCGCGTCTTGAACACTATATCAAGGATGTAGTCGCCGACCTTCTCGTCGCAGTAGACCTCTTTCAGTGCGGCGCGGAGGGACTCCACATCATCCTTAGAGCAGACCGCCTTCGCCTCCGGAGCGGACGAGCTTTCGGCGAATCGCTGCATTATGCGACGCTCGTCAGCCTTGGACGGCGCCTCGACAAGACACTTGAACATGAAGCGGTCCACCTGCGCCTCGGGAAGAGGATAGGTTCCCTCCTGCTCTATCGGGTTCTGGGTCGCAAGGACGAGGAACGGGCTCGGCAGGCGGTATGTTGCGTCGCCGATGGTCACCTGCCGCTCCTGCATGGACTCGAGAAGCGCCGACTGCACCTTCGCCGGAGCACGGTTGATTTCGTCCGCAAGAAGCAGGTTTGTAAAGACAGGGCCCTTCTTCGGCGTGAACTCCCCGGTCTTAGGCGAATAGACAAGCGTCCCCACGACATCGGCGGGGAGAAGGTCCGGCGTGAACGATATGCGCCTGAACTCTAGCCCCAGCACCTTTGCGAGCGTATTCACCGAAAGCGTCTTAGCCAGGCCCGGCACGCCCTCCAAAAGTATGTGACCGCCCGTCGCCATCGCGAGTATGAGTCTGTCGACGAGCTTTTCCTGCCCGACGATAACCTTCGCGACCTCCGCGCGAATCTTCTCTACAAGTTCGCCCTGGCGTGCAATCCTGTTTGTAGCTTCCTTCAGATCCATTTCCGCTTGTCTCCTTTTCTGTGTCTCGCGTATTTTACCATATTTCCCTTCCTCCCGCCGCTCATCGGAAAAGGACGCGCTCGGCATTCGACTTCAAGTCCCTCTCCAATCCCGTCTCAACCGCCTCGCCGAAACGTCTTCCTTGTTTAGGTTGGACTGCGATTATGAACGTTGCTGTCGTCGAAGTCCGGTACAGCCACGTAGAATTTTGAAATGTGCAAATATCCAGTATCCAATATCCAGTAGCCAGTAGCCAATGTTGGCGGGGGCAAATTGGATATTGGCTGTTGGCTGTTGGATATTAGCACATTTGCACACTTCGGACACAAGCTCCTCTCGTGCGATCCCAGCCTTCTCCTCCAGCCACGCTTCGCAACGCCCGTTCGAGCCGACGGAGGGCGGGAGGCGTTTTTGTAGCCTGCGCAAAAATGAACTCCCGCACGAAGTCGGCACTATATGGGGGATATCAGGCTTCGACGACAGCAATGTTCGCACGTTAAAGCGCAGGGGAACGGATTAGCCGTTCCCCTGCGCTTGATAGGCCAATCGCCTGGCGGCGATATCGGCTTTGGCGATCACAGACCGACGGGCTCAAGTCCCTCGTCCGGGCCCATGTCCTCGTCATCGCTGCCCGAAGCTATGTCAGCCCAGGCGTCAACCACGGCCGCCTGCTGCTCCTGCCTCAGGTCCTTATCGTTGAATTCCCCTTCGATCTCGGCGGCACGGAGCACGAGATTTCCGGAGTTTGTGCCGATTTCAGCCTGGATATCGTGGACGTAGTCGATCCATTTCCAGACACTGTTGTTGGAACGGCTTACTCCGGCGGGCGCGCTGTCGCTATAGGCCGTGGTAGTCCTGATCGCGCAGACCACGTCCGTCTTCCCGGAGACATCCTTCCCGTCCGGCACATGCCCGTATTTCGTGCCGAACTGATAGCATGCGGAAATGACGTTGTTCTCGGTGATGTCGAGCTTCTTGATGCGGTTTTCCTTTGTGAAAGCAATGCTCGTCATCTTGCGGCTGACGTTGTCGTCAAACTTTGAAAGTCTCATGGAGGAGATGTTCCCGTTGGAGAAGTTGATCAGCTTGTAGTCGAGATAGCTCATGCCTACATAGTACTGCAGCACCGTAACCGTCGTCTTCGCCGCTTCCTCGGAGCGTGCAATCGCGCGGTCGGTCAACTCCTTGCGCTTTGCCTCGCTGATCCTGTCGACAAGACAGAGAATATTGCCCACGGTGATGACATCAGTGTTCTTGGTAGGCCTTGTTTCGCAGAAGATCTTGTCTGCCAGCTCCGGATTCTTGACGTTGTCCAGCAAAGTATCATGCACGATCCTGCGCCTGTCCTTATCGCAGTTTTTCCTCCTGGGACGCGCCCAGGAATCGTCGTCCACGAGCAGATTCTTCAGCAGCGCCTGGTCTGTGATTCCGTAGGCGACTGCCCTGGCCTTGAGATTGACCGAGGTGTCGGTTATGTTGGAACGGAAGATCTCCACCAACCTGCTCTGAGGCATGACGGCCATGACTTTCTTGAGTTCGGCGAGCTTCTTTTCATCGTCGAAACCGCGGTACGCATGCTCGAACACCATCTCGGTCCATTCCTGCTGCAGATCGGGCGAATCCTTGAAAAGCTCGATGGATTGCATCCACTTCTTTATGCCGCCCGTTCCCTCATAGTACGATATCTTTCCGATATACTCCGCTGCCGCCTTGTATTTCGTCTCTGCGGTGCGGTTGTCATAGTCGGTGTTGACGTGGTTGATGTCGTGCTCCTTGATGATGTTGGCCTTTATGAGATCGTCATAGGCCTTTCCATGCAGCGCCTTGAGCGCCAATTCCCTTTGACGGCGCTCCTCTTCGCGGGCCTTGCGCTCGGCCTCGGCCGCATTCATCTTCGTGACGAGCGACTGATCCTTGATCGCCTTCAGGACTACTTCGCGCGCGATCTCGTATGTGTCATCGGAAGGCGTTGCTGAAGCCTTATCGCCTTCTGCGGCACGAGCCATCCTCTGCTTCATCATCTTCATGTCTTCCATCTTCCGGGCGCCGGCATCGCTTTTGCCCGATGAGCCCGAAGCGGCGGCGGCCTCTTCAGCGGCCTTGGCGACGATCGTCTTGCTCTGCTTGGTCAGCCTGCCCTCCTCAAGGATCTTGACGAGCTCGTCGTCGGTCAGCGTCGCCAGAAACGCCTCGGCCTCGCGCGACTTCCGCCTGGCGACGGCCTGCGAATACGCGCCTTGAAGCGCCGCGAGGAAGTCGTACTGCGATCCCCTCACATCGGCGATGTCCTGACGGTTGAGCACGGTCGTGATCGTATTCTCGTCCTCCACGCACGGAGCGAGCGAAACCAGCGAATTGAGGATCGCCTCCTGCTCCTTCAGCTTGCCCGACGCCATCGAATCGCCGAACTTCTCCTTGAGCCTTGCAGCCTCCTCGCCGGCCGCAACGGCGGCGTCGATCCTCTCGACGTAGGATTTGGCGAATCGCGCCATCCCGGCATCCGAGAGATTCTTGAGAAGCGTCTTCGGGGCCTGGGAGGATGGCTTGGCCTCGGCAAACAGCCATGCCGCATCCACGCGGGCGTCTTCGCTCTTTTCGATCTGCTTGAGCGCGTCCATCTGGTCGTTCCTGTCAGGGGCGTTGAGCGCAATCGCGACCAATGCCGTGGTCTCGTCGATCCGTTTGCGGGCCTCGGCCTTCACCTCGGGCGCAACGTTCCTGTCTATCACGATCTTGGCCAGCTTCTGCTGATTGGCGATCTTGGGGACGACCTCCAGACGCTTTTCGAGCGGATTCGCGCCGTCGAGCGCGAAAGATACCGCTTGCGTCTCGCCTATGTCACGCCAGAATCCGTCCTCCGATGCAAGCATCTCGTCCATCGACATGCAGCCTGTAAGCCACGCTGCAGCCGCAAAGGAGAATGCAAGACCGGTCAATACTGTCAACTTCCTCATTGTGTTTCCTTTCTGTTTGCCCCTTGTTGTTTCACGGCATAAGAAAGAGGGCGCAATCCCTGCCGTGTTTCTGGTGAGGCCCTGGAAAGCCCTGTGAGAAACCACGGAAGAAGATGCGCCCAAAATGGACGCATTCTCCGCTTCGTCGGCCCTCACAGTAAAATTTTCCAGGTTTCACCAGAGCCAAAACGATGCGTCGAACGCAAAGTCTTGAATTGTCTGCCGGGCATTATAGCAAATTCCCGTCCGCAATGGACGAAAAATTGCCGAAGCTGCAACAGCGAAACTCAAATCTCTGCCTCCTCTTCCGCGGAAGGGCTGGCCTTGCCTCCATATCATACTGCAGTCCGGAGGCGAAATCTCACGCTAATAAACGTCGCGCTGGAGCATCTCAAGAATTTCTTCGTGCTCCTTCTGGAGCCTGTCCTCTTGCTGCGCGCGCCTCGACTCGACGCTTCGCCACGCAACCAGCGCGACAACTGCAAGACTTGCGGCAGCAATCAAAATCAGCAGCATCCGCATCAAACGATGGCGTGTACGGATCGCACGCGCAAAGGAAGCGACATCCTTATAGCGGTGCGCCGGTATCGACGACGTTGCGCGCTCTATAATGCGCTTCCACGCCCGCGGCGGTCTTCCTCCGAAGCAGCGATCGGCCAGGACGCCAAGCGAATGGATGTCGGAAACCTCTGTCGCCTCGCCGCGCTCCATCTGCTCCGGGGCGCTGTAGCCTGGCGTACCCGCGCCGGTGCGGCGCCCGATATCCGATGCGTTTGCCTCAGCGGCCAGGCCGAGATCGGCCAGTACCGGTTCGGCTTTGTTTTGCGTCCGCCACAGAACGTTCCCCGGCTTTATGTCGCGATGCACAAGCCCAAGCGCATGCAGTTCCGCGACGGCCTCGCATAATTTCAGCATGAACCTTGCGACGGCGCGGTCGCCCGTCGGCAGGTCGCCGGGCTCGAGAAGCTCCATCGCAAGGTACGCCGCGCCGTTCGCTTCGCCGTATGCGAAGAAGCGCGGGAAAGCGTCAGACCTCAGCTTTGCGACGAGCCGCGCCTCGCCGACAAAGCGTGCTTTCGCGCGCTCATCGTCGCGTACGAGAACCTTTACGGCGGCGGGCGTCCCAAGCGTCACATGCTCCGCGCAATAGACTTCGCCGCTCCCGCCGCGGCCTATGAACGCGGTAATGCGCCAATCGCCGAATACCTCCCCGGATGCGAAGCGGGCATCGGACGCGACATGCGCGTGCGAGGCGCAACGCGCCTCGATATCATCCTCGCACATCGCCCGCCGCCTCCAGCTCGCGTACGATATCCCTGAGCCGGGCCATGGCGCGGCTCTTCGCCTGATCGACGGCGTGGCGCGTCATCTTGAATGACGCGGCGACAGCTTCGGGCGATTCATTGTCGATGGCAGTACGCTCGAATATGCGCTTCGTTCGATCGGCGACGGATTCGTCGGCAAGAAACTGGCGAAGTGCGATTTCGAATATTGCCTCCCGCAGCGGCTCGTCATCATAGCCGGGCTGATTCGTTTCCGGCCAATCCGCATACTCCGTCAGCCTTTCGCTGTCGCGCTTGCGCTTGCGCAGGACCTTCATTGCATTGTTGCGGAGGATGCCGGTAAGATAGTTGTGGAAATATCCTTTCTCGTCCGGCGCATAGCGGTAGTTCGGCAATACCTTGCATAGGGCGATAAGCGTTTCCTGGATTATGTCGTCAGCCTCGACGGACGGGAAGCGCTCGCGCATGAACGCTTCCATCATCGGCCGGTACCTGGCCGCAAACTCCTCCCAGCGCGCATTCGCAGGGTCCTCGGCAATATCGCGCAAGAGCGTCGTCGATGTAGTCGGTATGTCTGCCATTGCAATCCGGCGATATCGCCCTTACTTCAAAAGCTGGCGCACCATTTCCTTGACGGTGTGCCACTTTACCATATTGAGCCGCTTGAGGTCGGCCGAGATTTTCATCCGCTCCATGTCGGCTTCGGGATCGCCAGTCGCAGGGAGAGACCCGCGGCGGCGCTTGAGGCAGTCGCACCATAGGGCGCGAACATAATCCTGCATGATCTCGACCGGCGTCAAAGTGCTGGCGCTCGCCCGTCCTGCCGCGAGCATCGACTCGTCAAACCAGCTTCTCTCGCGCGGCGAAAGCCCTTCGGCAAACGCCGCGAGCGCATCCTCTCCGTTGACCACGCCCGCCCGCCACGCCTCTACGAAGTTCCAGGTGAAATCGTGCGCAAACACTTCGCGCGGCAGAAACTCGCCGATGATCGCGTCCAACGCCGGGTCGCGCTCGTTCGCAAGAAGAAACGCCGCAAGAGCCAGTTCGCGTTTTGGGGGCGGCTCCGCGGCGGATGCACTTTCGCCTGGACCGTAGTCAACGCCATCTTCAATCTGAACGGGCTGAGCTTCAGTCCTCACAGGCCCAGTCTCGCCGATGGACTTCGTATTCGACCTGATCTTCTCAAGCTCCTCCGACACCGCCGCGACGGGAAGTCCGAGAAGCGCCGCAGCCTCGTCGGCAAGACTTGCCCGCAATATCGCGCTCGGACAGGACGCGACAGTGGCGAGCACCGCCCTAGAAACACGAGCAACCGCGTCTATGGACTTCGGATTCTGCTCTTTCGCCTTTTCGACTCGACACTGGAAGGACACTATGGATTCGGCACCTTCAAGGAGGGCCCTGAATGCATCCGCGCCCTTGGTGCGCAGGAACGAATCAGGATCGTCCCCGCCTGGAAGCGACACGACACGAACCGGAATCTCGGAGGCTAACAACATCGCCGCCGTGCGGACTGTGGCTTTGTGCCCTGCGGCATCGTCATCGAACACAAGGACGACGGCATCTGCGACGCGCTTTAGCATCTTCGCATGGTTCGCCGTGAATGCCGTGCCCTGGGACGCGACCGCCACCGGGAATCCTGACATGTGAAGCCTTATTGCGTCGATCTGCCCTTCGCATACTATCGCCTCGCGATGCGGCGCCCGCGCGATCTCGGCCGCTGCGCGGTCAAAGCCGAAGAGCACATTCGACTTCTTGAAGATGGGCGTCTCCGGAGAGTTGACGTACTTGCCTGAATTCTTGTTCTCGACAAGCTGGCGCCCGGAGAACGCGACGACACGCCCCTGCTTGTCCTTGATGGAAAACATGAGTCTTCCGCCAAAGCGGTGGTAACCGAGGTCGCCAGGTCGCGTCGGGCCCTTCACCACGCCTGCGGCCTCAAGCTCGTCCATCGTGTAGCCGTACTTCTCCGCCCACTTAAGCATCGGCGAAATGCCGTTCGGGGCATAGCCAATGACGAAGTCCTCCTGAACCTGCGGTCCCAGGTCGCGCCTTACAAGGTAGTCGCGCGCGAGCTGGGCCTCCTTCATCTTCAGAAGACAGCGGTGGTAGAACTGTGCGAGTTCCGCCATGAGCGCAAACAGCCGTTTGCGTAGCGACGCCTCGGGGTCCTCGCGCTCCTCGATCTTGACGCCGCACTGATCCGCAAGCTTTTTGACGGCGTCAATGAACACGAGCCCCTCATACTTCATCACAAACTTTATGGCGTCGCCCGACTCGCCGCACCCGAAACAATGATAAAAGCCTTTAGCGGGATTGATGCTGAAGCTAGGCGTCTTTTCGTTGTGGAAGGGACAGCACGCCATGACGCTCGAACCCGAATGCCTTACGGATATGCCGTAGGACGATATGAGGTCCGCAAGGTCTATGCGGCTCTTGATGTCCTCAAGGGTGCTGTCGCTTACCGTCGCCATCAGAACTTGATCGACTTGCCGTCCTTCGCGAGCTTTGCGCGCATCCTCGGGCGCGCCTTGCCCGACAGGACAAGGTCGGCAAGAGGATCTTCGAGATAATCCTGCACGACGCGCCTCAAAGGACGGGCGCCTAGCGCTGAGTCGTAGCCCTTCTCTACTAGGAATTCCGCAGCCTTCTTGTCAAGCGAAAGCGTTATGTGGACATCCTTTAGGCGGGACTGAAGCTTCGCAAGCTCAAGCTTGAGAATCGCCTCCATGTCGCCCTTCTCCAGCTTGCGGAAGACAACCGTTTCGTCGAAGCGGTTCAATAGCTCGGGACGAAACGTCCGCTTCGCTTCGGAGAGCAGCTTCTCCTTCAGCATGTCGTAGCTCGTCTCTGCGGTCTCGGTCGCAAAGCCGAGGGTGTGGCCCTCTCGGGCGAAGTCGAAGCCGAGGTTGGCGGTGCAGATTATGATTGTGTTCCTGAAGTCGATTACGCGACCCTGCCCGTCCGTGAGCCTGCCGTCGTCCAGAATCTGCAGCAGCATGTTCATCACGTCGCCATTGGCCTTCTCGAACTCGTCGAAAAGGACGACCGAATACGGCCGCCTTCTCACCTTCTCGGTGAGCTGGCCGCCTTCGTCATATCCGACGTATCCGGGCGGCGCGCCTACAAGACGCGACGCGGAATACTTCTCCTGATACTCCGACATGTCCAACGTTATTAGCGCCTTGCTGTCGCCGTAGATGCGCTCGGCCAGCATCTTTGCCAGGTGGGTCTTGCCCACTCCTGTCGGCCCAAGGAACAGGAAGCTGCCTATGGGACGCTTCGGGTCCGCAAGGAATGCGCGGCTGCGCCTGAGTGCGCGGGCGATTGCGCTGATTGCAGGCGTTTGCCCGATGACCACCTCGCCGAGGGACTTCTCCATGCCGACAAGCTTCTCGGCGGTAGTCGCACCCATCTTCTCGACGGGAACGCCGCTCATGGAGCTTACCGTCTCGGCGACATTCTCCTCAGAAACCTCTATGACCTCCTCGGCGTGGGTCTCCTTCCACTTAGCAATCTCCGCCTGAAGCTCCGCAGACGCCTGCCTGATTGCTTCGCGATACTGCGACGCCGAGTCGAAGTCTCCGCGCCTTACCGCAGCATCCTTCTTGCCGCGAAGGGTGTCTATCGCACCCTGGCGACGAGTTATGGATGCCGGTCTTTCGCTCGCGCCCATCCTTAGGCGCGAACCTGTCTCGTCCATTGCGTCAATGGCCTTGTCCGGCAGCTGCCTGGCGGGCAGGTAGCGCGCCGTCAGCGACACGGCCGCCCTTATGGCGGCGGGGCTGAATTTTACGCCATGGTGCTCTTCGTACTTTGAGGCTATGCCTTTGAGTATCTGGATCGAGTCTTCAACCGTCGGCTCGTCCACCTGCACGCTCTGGAAGCGCCGCTCCAGGGCGGCATCCTTCTCAATGGACTTGTGGTACTCCTTGAGCGTCGTCGCGCCGACGCACTGCAGCTCGCCGCGCGCGAGCGCCGGCTTCAGTATGTTCGCCGCATCCATGGCGCCTTCTGCTCCGCCGGCGCCGACCATGGTGTGTATCTCGTCAAGGAACAGGACTATGTTGCCGCTGCGCTTTGTCTCGTCTATTATGCGCTTGAGGCGTTCTTCGAACTGCCCGCGATACTGCGTGCCGGCCACCACCCGCGCCATGTCGAGCGCCACCACACGCTTGGACTGCATCTTCTCCGGCACGGCGCCCAAGTGTATCGCCTGCGCCAGCCCTTCGACCACGGCCGTCTTGCCGACGCCCGCCTCTCCTATGAGAACCGCGTTGTTCTTCGTCCTTCTGGAAAGTATCTGTATGACCCGCTTCAGCTCCTTTTCACGCCCTATCACCGGGTCAAGCTTACCCTGGCGCGCAAGCTCGGTAAGGTCGCGTCCATAGGCGTTTACCGTTGGCGTCTTCTGCTGTTTGCCGTTTGCGCCGCGCTGCCTTTTGCCGTCCTCTTGCTCATCTCCGGATTCGTCGTCCGTGTCGCCGTCGGCGTCATCGACCTCGCCTTCCGGCTCGTCGTCCGCGTCGCCGCCCTGCGCCTGCATGCCTGCGGCAAGGAACTTTTCGACCGTGACCCCCGCATTGAAAAGTAGCTGCGCAGGAGCGTTCTCGCCTTCCCGCAACATGGCGACCACTATATGGACCGTGCCCACGACGTTCCCGGCACCAGCCTCGAGCTCGGCCATCTCCAGCACCTTCTTCGTGCGGGATGTAACTGGCAAGGGGCCGCGCTGCATCACGCCGTCGGCGTTGCCCGAAATCATGTTCTTCATCGACTCCGAAAGGTCGTCAAGCGCCAGGCCCAACCTCACCAACCGCTGCGACGCTTCGCACTTCGGTATGGCCAGCAGCGACAGGAATATGTGTTCGCTGCCTATATGGTCATGGCCAAACTGCCTCGCGCAGCTGCTGGACGCATTCAACGCATCAATCGCGTTCTTGCTGAATTTCACGCTCACAGAAACATCTCCTCCGCACGATCGCCAAGGACCACATCCTCAAAGCGGCCGTTCATCTCGTCGGCAAGCTCTCCATCCAACCTGTCGCGCTCATCCTGCGTCATGCTGTCGCCGCGCGAGGAAAGATCGCACTTGCGCATCCACTTCTCTATATCCGACAGCGGCATTCCCTCGATCAGCCCGTGTAAAGCGGCAAGCCTCAGCGGGGACAGCAGGTCGAAGAACTCGCCCGGCGAAAGCAGCCTGCAGTTCTTCATGACGGCAAGCGCCCTGCAAAGGGAATCCCCAAATACGCGCGGCAGCTCGTCCATCAGGCGCGCCCTGGCATTCCTCTCCTGCGCCAGGATGTCCGCAAGCACACGCTTTGCCCGCTCCTGGGCGCCCATGTACTTCAACGCATAGACATGTCCGGCCTCGTGGACCCCATCCGCCTCATATCCTTCCAGCTTCATGTCGAGGGCACGCATCGCCCTGTGCACAGCCTCCATCTCGCCGACAAGATGAAGCCCCTCCAGGTGCAGCCGATCTCCAATGCGATATTCCGCTTCCACACGCGAACACGGAAACGCCACGAATTCCGGCTCTTTTGACGCCTTCACCTCCGCAGACGCCTTCTCCAGGTCCTTGACCACGCCCTGCATCGCGTTCATTATGGCCTCGATGATGGGTGGAGGTTCACCGTCGCCACCCACGCGAGTGACGGAAATGGACATTCCCGGCGGCAGTCCGGACGACTTGCGCGTCTGCTGGCTCTTCTTCTGGCGCCGCATGCGTTCGCGTTTCGCGCACGCACGGCATACGTAAAGTTCGCGATCCTCGCCCTTCTCGCGAAGGAAGATTGCGGTCTCAGCATTCTGTTGATGACACAGTTCGCACTTCATAAGAGATTAATTATACCAAAAATGAGTTGGACGCGTGGTTGCTCACGACACCTTTCGCCTTGATGCTATTGCAGAGAAAGGATTTTAAAGTGGTGGACCCGGCGGGACTTGAACCCACGACCCGGAGATTATGAGACTACTGCAAAACCATATTTTATTGGGTTTTTTGAAAATCGTGGGACGATTTGGGGATTACCCTTGCCAATTCTACCCGCCATATGGTACAATAGGCGCACACAAAGCACCATTAGAGAAAACATGAAGGCAAACAACAGGCAAAGTGCAAAAAAACGCCGATCGAACGGGTCCAACGGGCGGCGGCGGGCCAATAACACCGGGACACTTGAACGCCACGGCAACGGATGGCGGGCAAGGTGGTATGTTTACGACACACAAGGCAAGCGGCTACGCAAGTCCAAGATGTTAAGCGCAGAGAGCATAGACGATGCCCGCAAAGAGTTGCGCGAACTAACGGACGGGAACGCGCTTATTACCCGTGAAAAAGTGATACGAAAGAGCCTAGACGAATTGGACGGGGTAAAGGCGGAGTTGCAACGCATAGAGGATGCGAAACCAGCCCTCAAACTTGCCGATATGTTTATTGCATTCAAGCGCAACCCCAACAGACCGCAAAGCGGTGCGGCGACGCTGGCGCACTATGAAGGTGAGGTTGAACGCTTTATTGATTGGATGGCCGCACATTACCCCGATGCTACGGAAATGCGCGAAGTGTCTAGGGCCGTGGCCGTTGCGTTTCTAGAGGATTTGGGCGCGAAGGTAAGCCCGAACACATACAACAAGTATGTTGCGCTTTTCCGTTTGGTGTGGCGGACGCTAGGCGACGACGCCCGTTGCACCGTCAACCCGTGGGACGGTGTGCGCCGTAAGGTGTTGCCGAAAACAAACGGACGGCGGGCGTTGACCGTTGATGAACTTGCCAAAGTGACGGCAGACTTGACGGGAGAAATGCGCCTGTTGTTTGCGCTAGGGATTTACACCGGGTTGCGTCTAGGTGATTGCGCCCTAATGGATTGGGGCAAGATAGACATTGTGCGCCGGGTGATAATCACAACTCCTAGAAAGACGGCGCGAACTGGCAAGGTGGTAGAGATACCATTGCACCCTGTATTGGCCGGGATGCTTGCAGAGATACCCGAACGAAACCGCAAGGGCTACTTGCTACCCGAAACGGCAGAGACATACCAGCGTGACGATAGCGCGGTGACAAAGCGCATACGCGCCGTATTCGAGGGCGCGGGTATCGCCACCACAAAAGAGGTGGCCGGGTATTCGCAAGCCGTTGCCGAGGTTGGTTTTCATTCATTGCGCCATTCTTTTGTGTCTCTCATGGGCAACGCGGGTGCGCCACTTGCGTTGGTGCAATCAATCGTAGGACACGCAAACCCGATGATGACGGCGCACTATTTCCATGCCCGAACTGATGCGTTGGCGGATGCTGTGGGCAACCTTCCCGCACTAATGGGTGAGACGGTAGACGCGGACGCGACGCAAGCCACCGTAGACGCGCAAGGCAAGGCCGTAGGGCGCGAGGGCAAGGCAACCGCGCCGACGATGCCCCCAAATGCGGCGGCGCGTCTAGCGGCGTTTAAGGCCGCATTTCTTGCGATGCCGCCAAATGAGCGCAAGGCGGCGCGGGCATGGATCGTTAGAGCTCAAAAGGGATGATTATGAAAACCAATTTGGAAAAGCCTAAGGCAAGGCATAGTATGTCAAGAAACACTGGCGCGGCCACAATCGCCTTAGAGCCACACAGCACGCACGCAGAGCGTGGAGGTAACGCAGACATGGCAAGAGCACCCGCCGATCAAGAATTTTACCACCCCGCAAAAAGTTTTTCAGATGCGGGGAAAGCACTAAAAGATGCGGTTGAAAAAATCAAGCACGGCAATACCACCGCATTAATGGATGGGCGTTTTGAGGATGCTGTAAAATTCTTAGAAAACGGATATTGCATGGAAAGCGGATATTACGCTAGGCATGAACAATTTGATGAACTATTAAGGGGATTATACAATGGATGGTGGGAGCTCGAAGGAGCCTTAAAAAATAAATATCCCAATTACGCAGAACGAATAGGGATATGTTTTAGACAAGTTAATGACTATTTAGACAGGTGCGAACATAACAACTGGCACGACCGCGAATATATCACAGCCGCCGAAAAAGCAATTGCAAAAGGTTGTATGCATGAAGAAGCCGCGAAACTACTGGAAGAGTTTTGGCGTATTCGTGATATGTTGGTTTATCGTGCACCAGTAAGAACACTATCAACAACACAGCCGGATGACATGGGCGAAAAGGAGCCGCAACCAAAGACGAAATACAAATCAAAATATACCGGGGAAACAGTATTTAATCCCACTGGCGAAAAATATATTAGGGTGTTGGAAGATGGGCGAACACTAAAGACTAAGAACGGAACAGAATACAAATTACCCCCAGCGGCAATGCTCTATATTGACCAACTACTTAACGCATTCCATAACGGCGATGGCTATGCATACATAAACGATAGAAGTTGGCAAGCAAAATTAGGCAAGGGCGACGGTACAAAACTTTTACCGTCCAAACGGGATGCGCGGCAAGATTTGTGGATAGAATACGAGCCTAAAGGGTTGACCGGGAAAACAGTCAAAGGCCATGCAAGATTGCATGTGCGTTAATCCCGACATGGTTGGTTAGTGAATAGACGCTAACGGGCTTTTAAAAAAGCAGCAAACATAAGACACAACAAAACCCAAGAGGCGCAAGCAAAATACGATGGTTAGCAAATTGAATTTGCTAACCATCTTTGTCATATAGTTTGCAAGTGACTAGAAATGTGCGATAATGGGTGTGTCTTTTGCCCACGGTGGCACGGTTGCTACCATGTAGGCGAGAGACGCGGAAAGCCCCCCGGCAAGGTGCGAACGGGTAAACAACAGAAAGACAAATATGCTAAAAAATACAGTTGATGCCGTGACCGCGCTACTGCGTTGCGATCCCACGATCACACCCGAACAATCACGGGCCGCGCTGGATGCACTGGAAGGTAAAACCAGCGCAACATATACAGACCCAACGCCGATAGACCGCACACTTTCTAGGGCAACTGTGGCGGAAATATTGGGCGTGTCTACGCGAACCGTGACCCTTTACGCAAAGCGCGGAATTATTCGGCCATGCCGATTTGGTGCGGATGGAAAAAGAGCCGTTGGGTATTCCGAAAAATCGGTGCGCGACGCGCTGGCAAAGCGGGGCACTCAAAGTTAAGGTGTAGTGAAATGAAGAAATCTAGACATTGCCGAAATGGTGTGGAGCTTGCCGAACCCGGAAAAAGTGAGGTTGCCGCACTTGCAGATTGGACTATGGCAAGGCGCGGACGGACACCGGAAGGTGCTATTAAAGCATTGGCAGACGCAAGGGGCATTGATAAAAATACCTTCGTTGATTATTTGGGCCAAATTCTACCACGGCAAGGCAACAGATGGCTATTGCGCCGGATCGTTTCCCATATTGAACATGAGATAGCATTGCGCAATCTCTTTACTGTCCACAAATTTCACCGAGCGCACAAAGACAAGGCAACTTTCCATTTCACTGTTTGCATGGGCCGAGTTGGGCGAATTGCTTTAGGCCTACTTATGCGGCAATATCCGGCTTTCTTTGCTGGTGGCTTTAATATAGAGATCGAAAATGCGCTAGCAAACTACTGCCG
Source organism: uncultured Verrucomicrobiota bacterium (assembly GCA_947305775.1). GTDB lineage: Bacteria > Verrucomicrobiota > Kiritimatiellia > RFP12 > UBA1067 > UBA1067. Next base: position 2,472 of record CAMZEN010000019.1, on the reverse strand, counting down.
CGCCTTACCAACCGTTGGGCGTGATGGATTTTCCCGCGCCCTTACCGCCACAACATGCCAACTTGATGCAAACGGTCACTTCACCGGGCTACTTACAGAAGCCCCGGATGTGTTGGCTACACCGCTGGAGTTTGCAAGGTTTTGCAAGGCGCAACGCGGCAAGGCTGGGAGTGCGGGAAAATGAGTATAGATGATTTAAAGAGACAGTTAAAAACAGGCGGCAACCTTGCGCGATACCTAGCCGAAACAGGGCGCGGCGAAGTCGGCGGTGTATCCGAAAAGCAAATTGCTTGCCCGGATAAGACCAAGCACGCACACGGCGACGCAAACCCCAGCGCAAGATACTACAATACAGGCGATGGCGAACACATACACTGCCACGGTTGCGGCGGCCATTGGGATCTGTTTAACCTTGTGGCCCTTGACCACAATCTCGACTTCATGGGTGCGGTGAGATGGTGCGCCGAGCATTGGGGCATTGCCGAAATGCCTATACCCGCCAGCGATACAAGCGCGGCGAAGTCGGCATGTGTTCCCACGGTGGCGCAGTATATAGCGGAGTGCGTGAAGCACTATGCCGAAACTGACTATTTGCGGAACCGTGGCATTTCTGATGAAGTGGCGCGGCGTTTCCAAATCGGCTATGACACGAAAGAGCGGCGCGTGGTGTTTCCACAAGGGTTAGGTTATTCGGCTAGAGCGGTTGATGATGGCAACCCGCTACGCTACAAATACCCCAAAGGCGTGGGCGTGTCGCCGTTCAACCTTGAAGCCCTATGGAATACCGACAAAGCCCCGGTGTTTATCGTCGAAGGGCAGATTGACGCGCTATCAATCATTGAAGCCGGTGGCGTGGCCGTGGGGCTAGGCGGCATTACTCACCAAAAGGCAATGGTTGATGCGATAACGGCGCGGCCAATATCGGTAGCGGTGTGCGTCTCATTCGATAACGACGGACGCGACGACACACGCAAAAAAGAGCGGCAACTATCGGACGCGCTGGCGCGTTTAGGCGTTCGCCTATTCACGGCAAGCCTTTACCCCGATGGGTGCAAAGACGCAAACGATGCCTTACTTAAAGACCGTGGCGCATTTGTGGCCGCTGTTGCGTTGGCATTAAAGCAAGCACAGGCAGAGCAAGCCGCGACACTACCAGACCGCTACACGCTGGCGGACATACCCGAACCAAAGCCGGAAGCCGACAACCCGCGTGTTATCCTTAAAAACGGCTACTTGCGCAAGGGGCAAGGTTTAATGATCGTTTCCACTTCCGGCGCGGGCAAGTCTGTAATGTCTATCCAGTTGGCGATGTTTTGGGCGTTGGGCAAAGACCTATGGGGCATGAAACCAGCTAGGCCATTGAAGGTAGGTGTTATCCAAGCGGAAGACGATGAGGAAGAATTGGCGTATTTCAAGGCCAATATGCGCGGTGGGCTTAAGGCCGATTACGGATGGACTGACAGGGAACTAGACGCGGCCATTAAGGGCGTGGTGTTTGAGCGTGTACTAGGCAAGACAGGCGATGCATTCATTGAACGCTTGAAATCGATACAGGTTGAACAATGCTATGATGTGGTTATCGTCAACCCGCTGTTTTCTTTTTTCGGCGCGGATTTGTCTAACAACAAAGACGATGCGCACTTTTTCCGTGAGCAAATAGATCCGTTGATAAAGCATCCCAATTATGGGTGTGCAATCGTCTTTATACACCATGCGAACAAGCCACCAAAGAGCGCAGAGCGCAAGGGGTGGGGAACTGATGCGTTTGCGCAGTATATCGGAGCGGGCGGCACGGATGTTGCCGGATGGACGCGGGCGCAATTGGTGTTGATGCCGATTGACGGACACGCCGGATGGTTTAAACTTATTGCCGCGAAGCGCGGCGGCAAGTTGGGATGGAAAGACGAGGACGGCAATACTACCTATGAGCGAATTATCGCATATGGCAAAGATTATGTGTATTGGCGAACGCCAGCCCCGGAAGATATACCCGCCGACATTTTAAAGGATGCCGAGAAGTCGGCAAGGGCCGACGATATGGGCGAGGATGAAGCCCGGCAAAGGATGCTAGACCATTTGCGGACGCAACCCCCAATGCCTAAAACGGATTTATTCAAGTGGTGTGCGAAGAAGTTTACAGGGTTTAAGTCGAAAGAAACGAAGCCTTGCAGATTGGCATATGATGCCTTGACGAACCACCCCGAACGCTACGGGCTAGAGGTAAGAAAGGGCAAGTATGGCGCGGAAATACTTTACTTTGTGTCCGCGTTGCCGGGCATGGAAGATGCCAGCGGCGCGACGATGGGCACGGAAGAACCGAAAACCACAGTTGGCGATTATGACATTGATGTAAACGCAGAAGATGATACAGACGCAGATGATTTGGCCCTTTTGTGAATAGTGATACATTCCACCGGGGGGAAAAATTGGAATTGCCTACCAATGATAAAATGACTAAAAAACCAAACACAA
>CAMZEN010000018.1 GCA_947305775.1 uncultured Verrucomicrobiota bacterium | reverse complement strand
CTGTCTTCTCCCTGCGCTGACGCGCAAAAAAGAAATTCAAAAATTATGGTTGCTATGGGGGAGGTGCCGTTTGCTTTTCTCCTTTGTTGACTCGTTAGATATTACCATTTTGTGTCAAATTCACTATTGCGTGTGATAAGGGAATATGGTATCATACGCAATGTTGAAAGCACTAAAAAGATGAATTTCGTCAAGAACAACAACTGGTGGTGGCGCCTGGCTCTCGGAGCGAGGTAGCGTAAGCCGTTGTACAGACGAAAAGTAATACGGTGAAAAGGGGGCCCCGCTTCGAGAGAAGCGAGGCCTTTTTGCATGTGGACTTAAAACAACAAACGACAAGAAGAACCCGAAAGGAACTAAAAAGATGCTGTTGAAACTAAGCGAAGAGGATTTTCGGAAGCGCACCGAATGCGGCGCGCGCACTCCGGTCTTCCGCGAATTTCTGGCCGACCGTGAAACGCCCGTCTCCGTTTTGACGCGCGCAGCTGATGACGAAGCTGTCTTTCTGCTCGAAAGTGTTGCAGGCGGAGAGACGCGCGGACGATACTCCTATTTGGGCATTGACCCCTATGAGACGTATTTCGAGGATGTGGGCGAGAATCCGCTTCCCGCGTTGAGGCGCATCGTCGCTGGCCGCCCGTTTACGCCTGCACCGGAGTTGCCGTCGTTGCAGGGCGGTGCAATCGGCTACTTTGCCTACGATGCCGTTCAGTCGTTCGTGCCGCGTGTCGGGCTTCGCCGCGAGGAGGGCACTCCGACCGCGGCATTTCTTGCGACGGATACGATAGTGGTCTTCGACGGTGTGAGGCAGACGGTCGTGGTTTCAAAGGTGACCGGTGTGGATGACGCAACTGGCGCCCACGAGGCTTACGAGGCGGCGATGTCCGAGATTGAGGCGATTTACAATCGTCTGCTTTCTGCGGAATCGATTGCGCGCTACATGGAAAGCCGAACTGCCGCGCCAGCGCCGAAGATATGCGACTTCGTGCCGGAGATGGCCAGGAGCGAATTCGAGGAGATCGTCAACAAGTGCAAGGCCGCGATAAGGGCCGGCGAGGTGATCCAGATCGTTCCCTCTCAGAAGTTCACAGCAGAAACCGACATCTCCGCGCTTTCGCTATATCGCGCACTTAGGGTAGTGAACCCTTCGCCGTACAACTTCTTCCTAAAGATCGGCGGGCGCACCCTTGTCGGCTCTTCGCCCGAAGAGCTGGTGAAGCTTGCTGGGGGAATTGCCACCACATGTCCCATAGCCGGAACACGCCGGCGCGGGCTTACGGGGGACGAAGACCTCGCCCTTGAGCGCGAGCTGCTGGCGGACCCGAAGGAACGCGCAGAGCACGTGATGCTCGTCGATCTCGGACGCAACGATCTGGGGAGGGTATGCGAGATGGGGTCTGTTGCGGTTGAGAAATACGCGCATGTCGAACGATACTCGCATGTGATGCACCTGGTCTCAACGGTACGCGGCAAGCTTGCCGCGAACAAGGATGCTTTCGATTTGCTTGAGGCGACATTCCCAGCCGGCACCCTTACTGGTGCGCCGAAGGTGAGGGCGATGGAGCTGCTAGCCGAATTCGAGAAGTCGCCGCGTGGCGCATACGGTGGTGCGGCAGGATACTTCAGCTACACCGGCGACATGGATTTCGCAATAGTGATACGCACCATGATGCTCGGCGGCGGCAGGCTTGTGATGCGCGCCGGCGCGGGCATCGTCGCGGACTCCGATCCCGGGAAGGAGTACGACGAGACGGTCAACAAATCGAAGGCGATATTCGCGGCTGCGCAGTTCGCGGCGACAATCTAACCAGGAAGGAGCCAGATAAAATGATCCTGATTATTGACAACTACGATTCGTTCACGTACAACCTCGTCCAGGAGCTTGGCTCTCTTGGCGCGGACGTAAAGGTCGTGAAGAACGACGGCATCGATCTTGCCGGTATCGCCGGAATGAACCCAGAGGCGATAGTCTTCTCGCCAGGACCGGGCAACCCCGACTCCGCAGGGATAACGCTTGCCGCCGTAAAGAAGTTCGCCGGCAAGGTGCCGTTGTTTGGCGTCTGCCTCGGACACCAGGCCATAGCCCAGGCGTTCGGAGCGAAGATCGTTTCGGCAAAGCGCCTTATGCACGGCAAGACAAGCCGCCTCAGGCACGATGGGCGCGGATTGTTCGCGGGGTTGGACCAGGGCTTCGAGGCGATGCGTTACCACTCGCTGGCTGTCGAGCGTGAGACGTTGCCCGACTGCTTCGAGATAACGGCTGAGAGCGAGGACGGCGAGATAATGGGCCTGCGCCACAAGACGCTTCAGATAGAGAGTGTGCAGTACCATCCGGAATCTGTCGGTACGCCTTTAGGAATGCGGCAGCTCGCAAACCTGTTCGAGCTGGCCACGGGCCGCCGCCTCAGGAAGTCGGCGACACCGTCCCTACGTAAAGCCATCCTATCGCGTGCGCTTGAAGGGGCAACTCCGAGCGAAGATGAGACGGAGGGTTTTTTCTCGGCTGTGATGGCTGGCGAAGTCGGCGAGGTGGAGCTGGCGGCGTTTTTGACTGCGCTTGCGAAGATTCCCGTCACGGCGGCGGAACTGGCTGGCGCCGCGCGTGCGATGAAGGACGCTGGCGTCAAGGTGGATCTAGGCGGGATAGACGCAGTGGACATCGTCGGCACTGGCGGGGACGGAGCCGGCACGTTCAACGTGTCGACGACCGCCGCGTTCATTGCGTCCGGCGCTGGTGTGGTCATCGCAAAGCACGGCAATGTAGCCTCTACGTCGGCATGTGGCTCGGCTGACGTGCTTGGCGCTCTGGGCTACAATCTGATGGCGGATGTCGAGAAGGTCTCGCGGTGCATCCGCGAAGTCGGCATAGGATTTCTCTTCGCCAAGTCTTTGCATCCCGCAATGCGCTTTGCGGCGTCCGTACGCCGCACGCTTGGCTTCAGGACGGTATTCAACCTGCTCGGGCCGCTGACAAATCCAGCCGGGGCAAAGAGGCACGTCATCGGCGTTCCGCAGGAGAAGCTTGCCATGACGTTTGCAGAAACGCTACGCATTTTGGGGTCTGTGCGCGCAATGGTTGTGGCGGGTGACGGCGGCCTGGATGAGATAAGCCCGAACGGCTTCACTTTCGTCTCGGAGCTGAAGGACGGTGCCGTGAAGAACTCTCTGCTTGATGCGGGCTCGGCGGTCGGATCGCACTATCCGGTCTCCGCGATAAAGGGCGGCGACGCGGAGACGAACGCGAAGCTGCTACTTTCGGTGTTGCGCGGCGAGGAGCGCGGACCATACCGTGCGGCGGCGCTCGAAAACGCGGCGGCTGCGATTCTCGTCGGCGACAAGGCGAAGAGCTACGCCGAGGCGATCGCCATTGCCGCGGAATCCGTCGATTCGGGGAGGGCGCTTTCCAAGCTAGAGGCGATGGTGGAGGCGATGCGATGAGCGATATACTTGAGGAACTTGCCGCGCTTAGGCGGAAAGACATGGAGGAGCGAGAGAGGACTCTTCCGTTTGCCGAGCTTATGAGACTTGCCGAGGGCATGAATAGCCCGCGTGACTTCTCCGCCGCGTTTCGCGGTCCGGGAGTGCATGTGATCGCCGAGCTGAAGCGGGCGAGTCCCAGCGAGGGCATGATACGTGAAGAGTTCCATCCTGTGGAGCTGGCGAAGGAGCTGGAGGAGTCCGGCGCCGCGGCGCTGTCGGTGCTATGCGAACCGCACCGCTTTCTTGGCGACGAAGCTTACCTGACGACCGTGCGCGCGGCGGTGGGGCTACCGCTTCTCTACAAGGACTTCATAACGACGCAATATCATGTGGCGGCGGCGCGCGCGGCCGGTGCCGATGCAGTGTTGCTGATCGCGGCGGTACTTGACGACCGCAAGCTCGCGGACCTTTTGTCCTTCGTCCACAAGCTTGGCATGAAGGCGCTGGTCGAGACTCACGATGAGGGCGAGATAGGTCGCGCAGTCGACGCCGGCGCAAACATCGTCGGTGTGAACTGCCGCAACTTGAGGAACTTTGCTACAGACGTATCGTTGTTGGAGACGCTTGTCGCAAAAGTGCCGCGCCGCTGCCTTCGGATAGCGGAGTCGGGCATGCATACGCGTGAGGCGATACTCCGCGCTAAGGAAGCCGGCGCGAACGGTTTCCTGGTCGGAACGGCGCTCATGCGCGCACCGTCACCTGGAGAGAAATTCAAAGAGATCAAAAACTAACCACTAGCAACCAACCAATATGAATACACACTACGGAAAGTTTGGCGGACAGTACGTCGCGGAAACGCTTATGGCTCCGTTGAAGGAACTTGAAGCCGCCTATGAGGAAGCAACGACCGATCCTGCGTTCCAGCGGGAGTTGGATGAGATTCTGCGCGACTATGTCGGACGCGAGACGCCCATAACGTACGCGCGGCGTCTTTCAGAACACCTTGGTGGGGCAAGAATACTCCTCAAGCGCGAGGACCTCAACCACACCGGCGCGCACAAAGTCAACAATACGATAGGGCAGGCGCTGCTCGCCCGTCGAATGGGAAAGAAGCGCCTGATAGCGGAGACGGGTGCGGGAATGCACGGCGTCGCCACTGCTACGGTCGCCGCGCTTTTCGGCATGCCGTGCGAAGTCTACATGGGCGCGATTGACGTTGAACGCCAGGCTCCGAACGTCGAGCGCATGAAGATGCTTGGTGCAACAGTGCATTCTGTGACCGAGGGAAGTGCAACCTTGAAGGATGCGATGAACGAGGCCTTGCGCGACTGGGTGACGAACTGCGACGATACGTTCTACGTGATCGGGACGGTGGCGGGTCCGGCACCCTATCCGCAGATGGTGCGAGACTTCCAGAGCGTGATAGGCGTAGAGGCTCGCAGGCAATGCCTTGAGCGATATGGACGACTCCCAGACCAGGCTATCGCCTGCGTCGGCGGCGGGTCGAACGCAATGGGGCTCTTTGCGGGCTTTATCGACGACAAGGGTGTGAAACTCGTCGGCGTAGAGGCGGGTGGGAAGGGGATAGAGACCGGGGAGCATGCGGCGTCCATAAACGGTGGAAGCATCGGTGTCCTCCACGGCGCGAAGACCATGCTTCTCCAGACGGACGACGGCAATATCATCGACACATACTCCGTGTCGGCAGGGCTTGACTATCCGGGCGTCGGACCAGAACACTGCCATCTTGCGGAAACCGGTCGCGCCGAGTACTCCGTAATAAACGACGATGAAGCGATAGCGGCGTTCGAAGCGCTGTGCAGGTTCGAGGGGATCGTGCCGGCGCTGGAGTCCAGCCATGCGCTCGCTGAAGCGATCAAGCGAGCCCCTGCGCTGCCTCAGGATGCATTGCTTTTGGTGAATCTTTCCGGGCGCGGCGACAAGGATCTTGGGAATGCCGGTCTGCGGGCAGGGCTTGCAGCAATGACAAAGAGGATATAAGAGGGGAGAACGATGAAAAAAAGAATCACAGAGGCTTTTGCGAAAGCCAAGGCGGGAAATCGCGGCGCGTTCGTTGCCTATCTCACGATGGGATATCCGACAATCGAAAAGAGCGAAGCTGCTGCGGATGCGCTCGTCGCAGGCGGAGCAGACATCATAGAGCTCGGCGTTCCGTTCTCCGATCCATTTGCGGACGGAGGCGTGATAAGGTCCGCCGCATACGAGGCCTTGCGTCAGGGCGTACGGCTTGATGACGTCCTTGCGCTTGCCAAACGCTTGAGGGAGAAGCATCCCGATACTGGACTCGTCCTCTTCACGTACTATAATGTCATTTACTCGAAGGGGCTCGCCAGATTCGCGGAAGCGGCAGCTGATGCAGGAATAGACGCGGTGCTCTCCGTCGATCTTCCGCTTGAGGAGCGAGACGAACTGCTGAAGGAGATTCAACCCCGCGGCATAAGCTACATCCCGCTTATAGCGCCAAATACGCCACTCGAGCGCGTAGTCGAAAGCGCGAATGGCCTCGACAACTCATTCCTCTATGTGATAACCGTTAAGGGTATAACGGGTGCGAGAACCGAGCTGCCTACCGATCTTCTTGGTCGTCTCGATTCTATACGCAAGGTGTCGACGTTGCCGATTGCCGCTGGCTTCGGCATCTCCACGAAGGCACAGGCTGAGGCCGTCAGCGCGCATGCTGACGGATTCATCGTGGGATCGGCATTGGTTAAGCGCCTCGGTGCTGAGGGGGAACTCAAGGGCGAGATGCTTCCGTGAAACCAAAGCTCAAGGTCTGTGGAATAAACGACGCCGCCTTCGCCGCAGAGGCGGCGCGGTGCGGCGTCGACTACCTTGGCCTAATTTTTGCTGCGAAGTCGCCGCGCCGCGTGACGCTCAGTGAGGCGAAGAAGATAAGAGGGTCTGCGCTTGTTAGGGGGGCCGACTGCTCGGCGGCGATGGGCGGTCCGAAGTTCGTAGGCGTCTTCGTCGATACGCCAGTAGATGTCATCGTGCGCATGGCGGAGAGCGTTCCACTGGACGTCGTGCAGCTGCATGGACCCTACACCGACGAAGATATCGACAGGCTTCGCCGCATTTGCCGTACGCCACTTGAGGTGTGGCGGCTTCTAGGCGAAACGCCTGGGGCGGAGGACGCGGTTCTTCTGGATGGGCGTGACGGCGCGAGGACTGGCGGCACAGGACGCCGTGCGGACTGGTCCCTTGTGCCACAACTAAAACAACGCGGCTTCAAGGTTGTTCTTGCCGGCGGCCTCTCTGCGGAAAACATCTTGGAGGCGTCCATGTCAGGAGCGGATATCCTGGACGTCAACAGCTCGCTTGAAACCTCACCTGGCGTGAAAAGCACCGTGCTTCTCGCCCGACTTGTGAACAGCTTATCCACGCAGTTAGCCAAGTAAAATTTCCTATTGCTAACATTCTGCACTTTGTGCTATACTATGCGCCATGTTAGCCCAGGCTAGCGAAATGAGGCTTGGCGCACATTGGTACGAATGAGAAAGGAAAGTTGTCGAAATGACTTTGGTGGAGCTGAAGGAAGGCGATCGGGCGAGAATCGTCCGCGTCACAGGCGAAGAGGCCGTGAAGCGGCACCTTGGAGCACTCGGGTTTGTGGCTGGTACGGTGGTTCGCGTAGTTGGCGAGTCATATGGAAACATGATCCTCGCGGTACACGAGAGCCGCATAGCCGTCAATGACGCCACTGCTATGAATGTGGAGGTGCAGAATGTCTAAAAGCGTCAAGATAGCGCTTGCCGGCAACCCGAACAGCGGCAAGACCACCCTTTTCAACGCGCTCACCGGCTCCGAGCAGTATGTGGGCAACTGGCCGGGCGTAACGGTGGAGAAGAAGGACGGCATACTCGTCGGGCACAAGGAGGTGGTCATACAGGACCTTCCCGGCATCTATTCGCTGTCGCCTTACTCCATCGAGGAGAAGGTGTCGCGCAGATTTCTCGTAGAGGAGGGCCCGGACGCAATCCTCAACATAGTAGACGGCACGAACATCGAGCGCAACCTCTACTTCTCCACCCAGCTTGCCGAATTGGGTCTGCCAATGGTCATGGCAGTCAACATGATGGACGTTGTGAAGAAGAACGGCGACAAGATCGACTTCGAGAAGATTGCCAGGGCGCTGCGGTGCGAAGTCGTCGGCATATCGGCCTTGAAGAACGAGGGCGGCATGGAGGCCGCCGAAAAGGTCGTAGAGATGGCCAAGAAATCAGTCGTCGAGAAGGGACCGGGCAAGCTCCCTGACGTTCCTCACGTCTTTTCCGGGTCGGTGGAGCACGCCATCGCCCACATTGAGGAGTCGATTCAGGGGAAGGTGCCCCTCCGGTCGATCCGGTGGTACGCAATCAAGGTTTTCGAGCGCGACCGCGAGATCATCAAGACTTTGGACATAAGCGTCGGGGAGATGAAGCACATAGAGGAGCACATCCGCGACTGCGAGAAGGAGCTCGGCGACGACGCGGAGTCGATCATCACCAGCCAGCGCTACGACTTCATCAAGCGGCTCATGGACAAGTCTCTTGCGCTGAACGAGAAGCGCAAGGACAAGGCGACGCTTTCGGACAAGGTCGACAAGGTTGTCACGCACCGCATTCTCGCGCTTCCTATCTTCATACTGTCCCTGTGCGCCATGTGGTTCCTGGCCGTCGCCGAGAACGGCCCCGGGACTATGCTCACCGACTGGGCGAACGACGGCTTTCTTGCGGATGGATGGCATCTTCCGTTTACGATGCACGAGTGCCGCGAGGACGGGAAGTACAAGGGCATGGAGTTCGAAGACGCGCAGGGCGAGTTCGCAAAGGCCGAGGCCACCGTCGCCGCATGGGAGGCCGGCGAGAAGAAGGCGTCCATCGAAGACGAGGATACGGGCGAGATTGCCGAGGAATGGGATATCGACGAGGCCGCATACAATGCGGCGAAGGAGTTCGAGGAGCCCGATCCCGGGCAGTTCGGCGTGTGGGTTCCCGGTCTCGGCGCGCTCATAACCGGTGCGCTAGAACGTGCGGGCGTAAGCGATACGGTGAAGAGTCTGGTCGTGGACGGTGCATGGGGCGGCGTTGCGACGGTGCTCGGATTCGTTCCTGTCATCTTCATCGTGTTCCTGTTCCTCGCGTTCCTGGAGGACTGCGGCTACATGGCCCGTGTCGCATTCATCATGGATCGTCTGCTGCGCAGGTTCGGACTTTCCGGAAAGTCGTTCATCCCCATGCTCATCGGGAAAGGCTGCGGAGTTCCTGCCGTAATGGCGGCGCGTGCAATCGAGAACGAGCGGGCGCGGCGCATGACGGTGATTCTCGCCACATTCGTCCCGTGCGGTGCGAAGACGGTCATCATAGCTATGTTCGCGGCGCTATTCTTCCGCGAGCAGTGGTACATCGCCGCGATGATGGACGTGGTCGGCATCGCGATCATCATCCTCGGCGGCATTGCGCTCAAGAAGACAAGGTTCTTCGCGGGCGAGGCGTCGTCGTTCGTGCTCGAGCTTCCCGCGTACCACATGCCGACGATATCTGGCGTGTGGCACCACACATGGAACAGGCTCAAGGGCTACATACTCAAGGCCGGTTTCGTGATATTCCCCGCGTGCGTGTTCCTCTGGTTCATCATGCACTTCGACTGGGCGCTGAACCTGCTCGCCGACGAAGAGATCGAGAAGTCGATCCTTCACGATCTCGGCAGCTGGATCGCCTGGATATTCGAGCCGCTTGGCTTCGGGTCTTGGCAGGGCGCGGCGGCATCCGTCTCCGCCGAGATAGCGAAGGAGCAGGCTACTGCGACGCTGAAGCTCGTCACCGTCGGGATGGAGGGCGTCTCCAGCGGTGCGCACATCCAGAACTTCTTTGCGTCGATCAGCGCGTTTCCGAAGCTTGCGGCGTTGTCGTTCATGATGTTCAACCTGTTTGTTCCGCCGTGCATGGTCGCTATCGCAGTTACGTTCCGCGAGATGGGCTCGCAGAAGTGGGGCTGGTTCGCGGTCGGCTTCCAGCTCTTCGTCGGATATGTGCTTGCGCTTAGTGTATACCAGCTTGGCGTCCTGATTGCAGGCGGCGGGTTTGGCTTCTGGACGGCTGTTGCGATACTCGTGGACCTCGCTGTGATCTGGGCCATCGTACGCCCGGCGCGAAAGGGGGGCAAGTAGAATGAACGCCGCTTCTTTTGCAGTTCTCGCCGTCGTGCTTGCGCTTGCGGCTTTAGCCGTGTGGCGCACGCACAGGAAGGGCATGCCATGCGAGTGCGGAGGCTCATGTCGTTCGTGCGGTGGAAATTGCGCGCATCGTCGTGCCGCATCGTCGTGCCAATAGTAAATGAATTTGATATAAACCCAATAAACAAACCTAAGGAGAAAAACAAATGACCACAAAACTAGTTGCCTTTGTTGCCGCGCTTGCTGTTGGATCGAGTCTTTTTGCCGATCCGTGCCAGTGCGGAAAGCCCGAGTGCACATGCGGAGCCGATTGCAAGTGCACTGTCGAAACATGCAGCTGCGGCTGCGCAACCGACAAGGAGGTTCTCGTCGAGGAGGAAGACAGCTTCGTTTCGGCCGAATTCGGCCTTTCGTTCGACTCGAAGTATTTGACTTATGGCGTCATTGACGGCAAGGATCCCATAATCACCCCGAGCGCCACAGTGTCGTTCTTTGACACGCTTTATTTTGGCGTGGAGGCGATCTTTGATGTGACAAAGGGCAACGGCAAGCGCGGCGGCTATGGAAATCGCGCATTCAAGTACACGACACTTGATGCGATCGTCGGAGTTGCCTACGATTTCGATCTAGGGGAAACTCTGGGTGCGCTCACGGTTGACTTCAACTACATATACGAGTACATACCGCGCAGTTGCGATCCGGATGTCGGCGACACGCAGTACCTGAATCTCGAACTTTCGCTTGGAGACCTTTGGCTTGAGCCTGCGCTTGCGATCGAGCGCGACATCATGGCTGATAACGGCACTTACGTCAACTTGGAGATCGGCCACACCTTCCCGCTCATCGACGGCGCAAGCGAAGACGACGATCCGGTGTTGGCGTTCCGTCCGTCCTTTGGCCAGGGTTTCGGCAACACTCAGAGGGTAAAGGGCTACTTCGACGACGACCATGCAGGCCTTATGGACTCCAACATCAAGGGCGAACTTACATGGAACATTTGCAAAAACCTTGCGCTTAGTGCATATCTAGCCTATTACGACTACTGGTTCGACCGCAATATGCGTCACGACGCACGCGAGTACAACGGGGCGTGGAGCCACGGCGACAAGTACAGGGACTCGTACCAGTTTGTGGGCGGTCTTGCCCTCAGCGCCTCCTTCTGACGCTGCAAGTCTTCGCTTTGCCATAAATCCTGTTCTTTGGTTGTACAGGCCCCGGCGTCTGGTCTAGACGTCGGGGATTTTTGATATAATACAAACTCTATGAGTCAGAATGTTCTTAAAAGGATAGTCGAAGGGGTTAGGTCCAGGACAGACGAGCGTTTCTTTACGAGGCTCGACTGGGCGGCTTTCTGGACCGCTACTTTAGTCACTTTCGCCGTGTATTTCTTCACGCTCGGTCCATCCGTTGGCCTTGAAGACTCGGGCGAGCTGGCTACGGCAGGCGCACATCTGGGCGTGCCGCATCCCCCAGGCTATCCGTTTTGGACCCTTTGCAGTTGGATATTCTGCAAGTTGTTCTCTTGGGTCACATACATGGGCCATCCGACGCCTGCCTGGGCGATTAGCTGTTTCTCGGCAGTCGCAGGTGCGTTTGCTGCTGGATGTACCGCGATGCTGATATGCAGGTCGGCGTACGATTTCGTGAGCGGAACGGATGGATTTGAGGCTGATGGGGATTCTGACGGTTCTGTATGCATGCCCAGGGATGGAGTGTCTGGCGTTTTGTCCTTTGGCGGTGGCGTCGCCGGTGCGTTGACGTTTGCGCTTTCTCCGGTGGAGTGGTCGCAGTCCACCATAGTCGAGATATATTCTTTGAACGCGCTGTTTCTAATGTGGGTGTTTCTCCTATCCTATCGTTGGATGAGGAAGCCGTCCGACAAGATACTGTTCTTCACGGCGTTCGTGTTCGGCCTTGGTCTCACAAACTATCAGGTTTTGCTCTTTGCGATAGTTCCTCTGGCCATTATAATACTGATGACCAACATTGCGCTGTTTCGAGATGTTTTCATCTATCTTATCCCCGTCGCGCTCACCTATCAGGTCTTGCAGATCGGGCAGCTTGTTCGCGCCGATCGCACAATGTCGGTCGATGCCATAAACAAACACGCGGCCATTGCGGCAACATCTGCATGTCCTTCGACATTCTTCATAATACTTGGTCTCCTGGCTCTCGTCGGTGCGCTTGCCGCGGCCGCGTACCTGCGCGACAGGGGCAACTCCGAAAAAGCACGCAAGATCGCGTTTTCCGTGGGCGGAGGCGGCGCGGCACTCGTCTTCCTTTCCGCCTTCGTGTTCACCGGCAAGAACACATGGACCGGCATCTACGCACCGGTGGCGCCGCTTATCGAGCCGTGGCGCTATGCGCTGATCGCGTCGCTGATCGCCGGATCCGCAGTAGCGGCGGCTCTGGCCGCGCTGGAGGAGTGCGACAGGCTGCTTGAATCCAAGCAGGTCAAGTATCTTGGGGCGTCCGCGGCGCTTGCAGTGCTTGCGGTGATATTCGCCATCGCCGTTCCGGCGGCCGGCAGCAACGGCTATGTGGGCGCCAAATATCCGTGGGGCAAGTCCGTCAGCATGTTCTGGACCCTCATTGCATTGCTCTTTACCCTTTGCGGAAAGACCAAGAAGGGCCTCTGCTTCGCGATTCCGGCTGCAGGCATGCAGATTGCGGTGTTCACGCTTCTGCGGAATGGCGCAATGAACGGCCTCACCCATCCGCAAAGCTGGTGGTTCGGCTGGCCGATAGCCTGGAACTTCGTCCTTCTTGCGCTTGCATGGCTTACTTTGCCGCATGGACGCAGCGTGGCCGGTGCAGCGTTCTTTGCCCAGCTCGGCGTCAGCTTCTACGCCTACATGCCGATAGTTTCCGACCTTAGGAACCCGCCGATGAACTGGGGGTATCCAAGAACGTGGGACGGCTTCAAGCATGCGATCATGCGCGGGCAGTACGAAGCGATAGGGGTACCGAGCTTCGCGTCGGCCGGAGATTTCCTCGATTTCATGGGCAAGCAGATGGTTCATTATTTTGAAGACGTAAAGGTGCAGTTTACCGACCTTCTGCTGTTTTTCGCTCCGGTTCCGTTCATTGCTGGGCATTGGGTTGTCCACAAGGAGCACAAGAAGACTTTCTGGCAGTGGATGGGTGCTGCTGCTGCGTGTTTCCTCATGATGAGTCTGCTTCTGATACTTCTTGCCAATGTAAAGGGCGACGTTCAGGATGGTTTCATCCAAAAGGTGAAGTTCATTTCGTCCCATGCGATGATCGCGCTTTGGATTGGCTACGGACTTGTCTTCGCGGGCGCACTCATAGTGCGCAACCTGCCGTCGGCGACGTGGCTGCGCTTTAGAAACTTCGATTCATCGTCCATTACGCCTCGCCATGCCGCGCTTGCGTTCTCGGCACTTGCAATTCTGGTAGCATTCGCATACCCGATAGTGCAGAACTATACTGACGACAGGATGGTTTTTGAACTTGGCGGGTGCGAGCAGAACGGGCATACCTTCGGCTGGCAGTTTGGCGCGTATCAGCTAGACGGCGCGAAGGCCATAAGGGAGCAGCTCATTGCGGACGAGGAGCCGCTACCCGATCCGGACTGGCCAGAGGCGATGGATCCGTTCTCCATCTTCTTCGGTGGGACTGATCCGGGCAGGTTTGTTCCCACCTACATGATATATGCAGCCGAGTACCGTCCTGACGTATATCTCATAACGCAGAACGCGCTCGCGGACGACACGTACATGAGCGTCCAGCGCGACCTTTACGGCGACGAGATATGGATACCGTCGAAGGACGACAGCGGCGAAGCGTTCAACATATATGTCGACGAGGTCCAGCGCGGCGTAAGGCAGGCCAACGGCGATCTCAAGATCGAGAATGGCAAGGTGCAGGTTACCGGAGCGCTTGGCGTGATGGAGATCAACGGCATACTCACCAAGATGATGTTCGACCATGACCGCACGAGGCATTCGTTCTATGTGGAGGAGAGCTATGTAATTCCTTGGATGTACTCCTATCTGTCGCCGCATGGCCTCATAATGAAGATCAACAAGGATAAGACCCCATATGATGAGAAGACCGCCGCGAGAGATCGCGACTTCTGGGATTGGTATGTGCGACGTCTCCTGAAGGATCCGATGTATCGCCGTGACTTTGCTGGTCAGAAGTCGTTCTCCAAGTTGCG
This sequence comes from uncultured Verrucomicrobiota bacterium, assembly GCA_947305775.1. Taxonomy (GTDB): domain Bacteria; phylum Verrucomicrobiota; class Kiritimatiellia; order RFP12; family UBA1067; genus UBA1067. Next base: position 33,403 of record CAMZEN010000018.1, on the reverse strand, counting down.
CGCGGCGATCGCAGGGCTGTACTCCAAGCAGGGTCGTCATGCCGAGGCGTCGCAGGCCTTCCGAGAGGCATGCATTCTTTATCCTGCTTCGCCGGAGGCGGCTTTCCGCTACGCGCAGGAGTGCCTGTTGCCTTTTAGAAAGTGGGATGTTGCTCTTGAGCTGATGGATTATACCGACCTCATTGACCCTAGAAACAAGCGCACAGCGTCTCTGAGGGACGTCATAGGTCGCATCCGGATGCTTTACGCCCAAGCCGAGGCAATAGAGGCGCGACGCAACAAAGCCGGTGGCAAATTGTCCACACAAGATGCATTCATGCTTGCGCGCTGCTATTATGGAATGGGTCGCACCATGGAGGCTGCGCAGATGGTTCGTCCGCTTATCGACGAAGTGTCGGATCCGGTTTTGCTCCAGTCAATGTCGACGATCTTGATAGATGCGCGGCTTGATGCCGACGCCGAGCGCTGCCTTGAGAAGTATTTGCGCGCAGAGCCTTTGAAGGATGCAATGGCATGGGCGGCCCTTGCAAAGCTGCAGTATCGCACCGGTCGCAAGCAGGCAGCACAGCGAAGCTTCATGGCGGGCTACAGGATAAACCCCAAACAGCTTTTCGATAAGCTACAGCGTGATCAAGAACTCTACGAGATTGCGATGCCGCTCTTCAAACGACGGTGATGAAATACCAGTACTTCTATCAGACGAAAACGAACGAAAACCGGTCTGGATGGATCAATGCCCGTGACCGTGAAAATGCGTACACTCTTTTGAGGAAGCAAGGGATAAGGCCTTACAGGATCGTCGGGGACGACCCCGTCAATTGGCGTCCATGGGCCATTGGTGCGTTGATTGCCGTGCTGGTCGTTTCGCTTTCGATTGCCGTCATGCTGGTGCTCCGTGCGAAGGACGACCGCGAGCCTGTGGCGCGTTCGCAGTTGTACGGCGACGCTTCGGTCATAGCGGCAGGCGTGTATTCGGAGTGGAGCGGGTTTTTGAGGCGCCCGTTGGATCGCTTCCTAGCGGCATATGCACAGCCTGGCTCCAACGCGCTTGCCCCGTTAATGACGGCGGACGAGATAGCATCTTTCCCGGACGATCTCGAGAAAGGCATTGAATATGTGGATGGCGAGCCAATGGAGGTTCGCCAGCTAAAGAACATAATAGCCGGTTTGCGCATGGAGATGCGGGAGCATCTTTCCGCAGGCGAGAGCGTCGGACAGTACATGGATTTTCTCGAAGATCGTCAGCAGTCTGAACGCGAATTTCGCGATCACGCCGCCGAAAGCCTAACGCGCGTGCCGGAAAGCCACCTTTACGATGCATGGCTTGGCGTCAACGCTCGTCTTCGTGAACGCGGCATTGCGCCGCTCCCCATGCCACCTCAGCTTAGCACCCAGCGCCGCTGAAGGCAAGGAAGGCGTAGACCGTGGCGGTTACGCAGATGGGTGCCACGAATATGGCAGTTATTGCAATTGTCCAGCCTGGTATGCCAATCGGCAGCATGATTGCGCATACCAGAAACAACGATGCCGTGTAGGCGATCTGTCCGGCCATTATGGCCTTGGGGCGTTTGGCGTATGCGGCAAGCCCCTCGACCCTACCCCGAACCGCCTGCACGACAGCAATAAGTGAATATATTCCTACGGCGAATCTTGCGGTTGGCAGTATCCTTTCCGGGACATTCTGGTATGCGGCAAAGTAGTTTTCGCCGAGCCATGGCGTGGAAAACGCGAGAGGCACCAGCCCGAGTAGGAGACCAGCGACGATCGCATACGCGAGAAGTCGCTTGTCGCCCGGGTGCTCCTTGGGGAACTTGATGGCGACCGTCTGCATCCTGAGGGCGGCAAAGGCCACTGGATTTGCGATGCCCATGGTTACATAGTGGATCGCCAGCATATCCTGGGCGTGCTCCGATCGTCCTACAAACGCAGCTATTATAACAGGCGACAGCATCAGGAGGAATCCGCCAAGCGAAAGCGGCAGCGTGAAGCGGAATTGCTCCAGCATGAGTTTCGGGAGCCCCGGAAGCGCCGAAAGATCGGTCGATTTGGGCCTGTTCGGCAACAACATCACATAAGGCCGCGCATACAGCCATGTAACGGCAAGCTCTACGGCTACGCCAATCGTAAGCGCCGAAAGCCCCCAAAACGCGCCGACCAGCCCGAAACGGGGGAAGGCGATCGCCAGGACGAGCGTAACGGCTACGCGCAGCAGCGTAGCGTTGTTGGCCTTCGCGCTTTCAAGGTTGTTGAAGAGCACAACCATGGGCACGTTGCGAAGGAAGAACAAGCCGTTCATCAGCGTGCCCATGATAAGCGTTTGCGCGGCAACTGCGGCAAGATCGGGCGGCAGTGCAAAGATGCCGCCAAAGACCCATTTGCTGAATGGCGGCATGGCGGGCACGCACTGAAGCGCAAGCAGTCCGGACATCATGAACGCATTAAGTCTGCGGAAGGCGACATAGCCAACCCATGTCTTGGCGAACACGAGGCCCGTTGTAATCAGCCCGCCGCCAATGGCTCCGATCATGAACATTATCATCAGCCCTTGGCTGAATGCGGTAAGCGCGTCTACTCCATGGGCGCCGTGCGTCACAATTCCGGCGACAAGCGGATAGGACAGGGATTGTGAAAATCCCTGTACGAGGAGCGGCACGTAAAAACGCGTTACACCGCCGACGGAAAATCGTGACTCGCGCATAAGATGCAATAAGAGCTTTATGCAAAAAGTTTACCATATTGGCCCATTCAAATGCAAGGTTTCTGGAGTTTACCCGTTTTTTGAAGGCAGAATGCGGCTTCGCTCAATTATCCTAGCGTCCCTGTCGATTCTCGCCGACGAGCCGACCCTAGGGGGTCGCGATCGAAAAACCCCCTAGACGGAGAGCACGCAGGTTAGGGACCCGCACCGCGCTACCCCCTAGGGTACGCCGCGCGAGGCCGCAGCCTGCTTCTCGTGAGGGTGAGACCCCCACCGTCTCACAGTGAGACCCCCACCGTCTCACAGTGAGACACAAAAGAGAATAGAAAGTAAATCCAACCCGAACCTAAAGAAAGGGTTGGCTGGGTTGATGAGAACTTGCGGTGCCTGTCCCCGCTTTTTTCTTGGTGTTGTCCAGAAAGTGCACGCCCTTTCATCTAAAAGTGCACGCACTTTTGTTCGGAAGTGCACGCACTTTTGGCTGAGAGTCGCAGGAGAGTCGTGGTTGGGTTGAGGTTGGCTAGTAGGACGCGCAGGACAGGTGGGACGCGTAGGACGGTCAACCGCGAACTGGCACTTGAATTGTCCTTCTAGTCCTACCAGTCTTGCGCGTCCTTTATAAATGTGGGCGGTTGGCGGAGCGGGTGTTGAAAGCCGATTCAACACCGTCTCTATATTAGGGTGGAGGGGTCGTGCACTTAATCGCCGCCTCGCTTGATTGAGGTGAGGCGGATTTGGTATAATCTCGTTATCTCGTAAAGCGGCGTAAGTCGCTCAAACGGGGTTATAGTTCGGGCTCGGGCAAGTAGCGGCTTTTCGCGGCGAAAGTTCACTCGGGCGTTCATCAATGTAGCATCAACGCTACACGTCGTTCAGTCGAAATACTAGCACTATTGAGTTTGGATCGGCATGTAAGTGAAGATGCGCCCAGCTGGGGCGTATTCTTTCTTCGTGTATTCCAAACAGGCCTGTGCTAGGGCTACGACTGAGTGCATTGGAGGGAGAATGCGCCTCTTTTATGCACTGGATGGGCCAGCGGTGAGCGATGCGCAGGAAAGAAGGATCTGTGATGGTTCGTGTAGTTACATGGACAATGAAATTCTTTACGTATAGTATTCTATTAGTAATGTCGCAACTACCTGTGAATGCGGAATGGATTGATGAGGGAGGTATTCAATGGGATTGTCGTATCAACAATGGAGCTATAGAGATTTGTGGGGCAAATGATCCACATTTCAGCGGTGTAGGTGTTAGTGGGGCGATATCTATCCCATCTGTGCTTAGTGGTTATCCCGTAACGAGCATTTGTGATTATGCATTCCAAAACTATGCGCATCTTACGAATGTGAGTATTCCGAATAGCGTAATGAGTATTGGCAAGGGAGCGTTCCTTCAAAGTTCTATAGCGGGTAATATTTCTATCCCCAATAGCGTGAAGAGTATTGGTGATCAGGCATTTAAGTGGTGCAGCTATCTTGAGGAAGTGAAGATTGGAAACGGTGTGGTGAGCATTGGGGATTCAGCGTTCGCGAACTGTGGTAGACTTGCAAGTTTATCAATAGGCAGTAGTGTTAAGAATATTGGCCCTCAGGCGTTTGCAAGTTGTAGCCGTCTTGCAACTGTCGTGATACCAGATAACGTTGTTAGCATTGATTGGGGTGCTTTTAGATATTGTCGTGGACTTACAAACTTGGTGATAAGTAAAAATGTGACGAGTATTGAGTACGAGGCTTTTGCTTATTGCGATAATCTCGCTCATGCGACGATACCTGATGGAGTTGTAAATATAGGACGAAGTGCTTTTAGGGCGTGTTTCAATCTCGATAGCGTAACTATCCCTAACTGTGTTACCTGCATTGGTTATCAAGCGTTTGAAGGCTGTGCCAAACTCACGAATGTGACTATACCTAACAAGGTTGTTAATCTTGGATTGAATGCGTTTGCTGGATGTGACGAACTTGCCGAAATTTGCTTTAAAGGCGCTCCGCCAAACATTATATCTTCTAATGGCAACATTTTGTATAATGTCAACGAGAAAGTAAAAGATTTGCCCTGTAATGGCACATATACCGCCGCAAACGCGGCGGAGTGGAATGCGGTAATTGATGCCAATGGCTATTGGCATGGCCTGAAAATGCAGATGTCACCGTCCGATGTCGTCGTCCACTTCAATGCGAACGGGGGCGTGTTTAGGGACAAGGACGGGAACGAGGTGACGCAGTTCGACCAGTATTTCTCATACGGCGAGGCGCAGAGACTCTTCACTGACGAGTTGACGCCGATGAAGATGGATGCGGACGGCAACCAGTTCGTCGGTTGGGTGCGCGAGTCGCCGGAGGTAACGACTGGGAGTTCCATTGTTGCCGCCAGGGAGGAGAGGACGTGGCATGAGCATGATGGTGTTACGGAAGTTACATACTATGCGGTGTGGACAACGACGGTGACAGTCTCGTTCTACAACGACACAGATGTAAACTCTGGGAATCGTATATTGTCCCCGGGTTCGCTCGGCAATCATCTGTCGTGGAGCGTGGATGACGACGCTGGGCGATATAAAGGCGGGGAGTCGGTGCAGGTTCTTCCAGGGCAGCGAATCATTCGCCTATATGTCGATGACGAGTACCATTGGATTGCGGGGCGGTTCGATTTGGGCAGTTACGAGTCGGGTTTCCATCGAGCGTATGACTATCTTGAGTTGAACATTGGGAATGATTTCAGAGATGTTTTGGTTTATGGATCGACGCCACGCGAGTATGGGCACCACATCTATGTCAAGGTGGAGCCTGATATCAACCAACCAGAGGCACATGGAGAAGTTGTGTTCTTTTATGAGGCAGCCGTGCGCGAAGGACTGCGCAGTCTTATAAACGCGCAGCGGGGCAACGTTCCGGCGTTTGACATATCAAAGGTGCGGATATCTATCGGCAAGACAGCGGTTAATCAGTCTGGTAATGTCGTGGAGGATTCGGCACACGGTCTTACCGGACTCGAACTGCACAAGTATTATTGTCTGCCGACAGGTCTCTATTATCTGAAAGATGTCGTATACGACGCCGACGCAAGCAGCGGCGATCCGTATTGGGGGGCGGTTCTTGACTCGACCTTTGAAAACCTGCTGTTTGAGGTGAAGGATAGCAGATTCACCGAACGCACCATCGACTTCGATGTATTTGGCGGGCGTGCTGCCGTCAGAGTGGTGTTTGATCCTCAAGGAGGCGAATGCGCGAAGTCTGAAATGTGGCTCTTGTATCATGGCACTCCATATTCCAATTCTGGATGGATATCCATTGACAAGAAGACGGCGGAATCATTGCCAACTCCAGAGAAGGGAGAAGACTTCAAATTTCTGGGTTGGTTCACGGAGAGAAGTGGTGGTTTGGAATTTAAGAGCGGCGCTGCCATATCCGGGGATAAGGTTCACTGGATACTTCCGTTTGAACACACCTTCTATGCGTATGCACAATGGACGAACATGGCGGACTATTGGATGTATCTTTTTCCGGATTTGGTCGCGGCGTCTGGCGGCGACATAGTGACTGCTGCGAAAATGCCAGCGGCGAATGGGTGTCGGACGGTTGGAGAGTGCTATGCGCTTGGAATCAATCCCGAAGACCCGAACGATGACTTGAAGATTACTGACTTCAAGATGGAAAATGGCAAGCCCGTCATCATGCTCAACCACACGGAAGACGGCTCGGGCAATTCGTTCGAGCCGCGTATCAAGACCCTTGGCAAAACGAATCTAACGGACGAAGATTGGGTGGATGTAACAGACAAAGATCAATCGGCATATCGTTTCTTCAAGGTCAAGGTTGATATGCCGTAATGCTATTGCAATGAGCCCGCTCTGAAAGAGGGTTTAATCTTCCATATGAGCGGGCGAGGACGCCCGCTCTCCCAATGTGGGGCATCTCCCCGTCGATTCTTCGGCTTCTCGCCAACAAATGCGCGATATATGGATATAGTACGCTACCGATGATCGCGGGAATTGGATTGCGAGTGAAAGCGACCATGAAAGCAACCGTGCAAGCGACTGCGCGTGAGGGACGGGAGGGCTTGCAAGGAGGAGCTGAGCGAGACGGCGGCCTGAGGTTCGCGTCAGACGCGGCGGAACGCAAGCGAGACAAGGAAGTCGGTATCCCGACGACGCAGTATCGCGCAGCGTGCCGCCGATGGATGGCGCGGGAGCAGGACGGCGGCGAGCGGGAGCGACGACGAGCCAGCCCGGTCTCGCGCGGTATCCCGCGCGACCGTCCCGAATACGACCAGGGATGCAACCGCGGCTTGTTTCGCCGCCGCCAGCCGGGCGGAACCTTCGAGGACGCGGCGATTTATGCAGGACTCGCCCCCGAAGACATACTCGTGTATGTCGAGCGGGGCGAAGGACGCGGAAATCGCCCGCTCTCGAAGGCGAGCACGGTTGCGGCGAAACAAGCCGCACGTCGGAAAGCAAGGCACGCAGCCAAAACAATTCGCCGCCCGCTCTCCCAATGTGAGGACGGTCACTGTATTTGGGAAATGGGTAAACTTCAGGCAAGGGTCGGATACGCCTGCGCGGCGGTTTTGGTATAATACCGACAATGGGTGTAAACATAGCCATAAAAAAGGGGCCTTTCAGCGGCGAATGACTGTCGAGGTCATACAGCCGCATGGGTTTTGCGCCGGCGTCACCGGGGCCTTGAAAAAGGCCCTTGCGTTGCCGGGCGGGGCGTGTTGTCTGCATGAACTCGTCCATAACGAGCTTGTCGTGGCGTCGCTGGAGCGTCGCGGGATGCGTTTCGTGAAGCGTCTGGACGAGGTTCCGAAGGGTGCCACCGTGCTGTTTTCTGCGCATGGCGTAGCGCCGTCCGTCCGGAACGAGGCGGTGCGGCGCGGATTGTCGATAGTGGATGCGACGTGTCCGTTTGTGGCGCGCGTCCACAGTGCGGCTCGTTCGTTTGCCGCGAAAGGGCTGCCGGTCGTGGTTATCGGCAAGCCGAACCACGCAGAAGTGCAGGGAATAGTTGGCGAGATAGAGGATGCGGGCGGAATGGCTTATGTGTATCCGTCCCTGCCGGATGCGAAAAGGATCGGCGTCGTCAGCCAGACGACCATGAATGCCGACGACGTTGCGGAGACGGTAGCCGCCCTTCGCGGAAAGTTCGAAGTCGAGACTCTCGCGGACGTTTGTGGTGCGACGCGTGAGAGGCAGAGCGCAGTGAAGTCGTTCAAGGGGGACGCCCTTCTTGTGCTGGGCAGCGCCAGTTCGTCAAACACGCGCAGATTGTGCGAGGTGGCGCCGTGCAGAACGTTCAGGGCCGCGACAATGGAAGAGGTCAGGTCGCTTGATTTTTCCGGAGTGGAAAAGCTCGGTGTTACGAGTGGAGCATCCACGCCCGAGGATTTTTTTGCGGAGGCGATACAGTTCATAAAGGAGAAGGGAAATAAAGCATGAAGAAAACGTTACTTGCATTGGCGTGCCTTGTTGCGGCGTCCGTGGCGTTCTGCGAGGTGCAGATCATAAACGGAGTCAAGTACATCTGCACAGAGGATGGCATGTGCATGCCGCTGGAGGAGGAGTCTGACGGGGAATTCACTTCCGGCGTACTTGCGGACGCCGAGGATGCCAGCCCTCAAATTTCGGGCATTGACGCGGCGGAAACGAGGCTTGGGCAAGGATACATGGGTGTTGACGAGTTTATCGCGTTTTTGAACGGAGATCCAGTCGAGGGCGGATTGCTGGAAGGCAAGAGCATGTGGATCATTCTTCTGATTGCGCTTCTTGGCGGCCTTGCGATGAACCTTACTCCGTGCGTGCTGCCAATGGTGCCCATCAATCTTATGATCATAGGCAAGTCTGCCGTGCGTGGTATTTGGTATGGTGCGGGAATTGCTGTGGCCTACGGGGCGCTAGGCGTGTTGGCATCCGTCGGTGGTCTTGCTTTTGGCGAGATACAGGGCAGCGCATGGTTCAACGGGATTGTCTCCGTGTTGTTCGTTGTGTTGTCCTTGGCTCTTTTCGACGTCTTCTTCATAGACCTTTCGAGGTTTCGTAAAGTCGGTGGCGCGGCGGAGAAGCGTACGAAGGCTCCGCTGGTGTTTGCGTTTTCGATGGGGGCGCTGAGCGCGGTCCTGTCTGGAGCATGTGTTGCACCGATACTCATATCTGTGCTTCTTTTGACGGCTGACCTTTTTGCCAAAGGCAACTATATCGCGCTTGGGCTTCCGTTTGTGATGGGGGTCGGCATGGCTCTTCCGTGGCCGTTTGCGGGGGCTGGGATGCAAGTGTTGCCAAAGCCCGGGGGGTGGATGAAGCATGTGAACAGGGTCTTTGGACTGGTTGTGCTCGGATTTGCTGCAAGGTATGCGTATCTTGCGTTCGCAAGCGTCGTCGCGGACGCAAGCGGGGGGATGGGCGAGAATATGGTCGCCCATGCGCCGGATTCAGCAGCCCGGACCGACTATACGGTAGTTGATGCAGTTCCTGCCACGTTTGAGAAGGTGTTTGAGGGCGCAAAGAGACCGGTGCTTGTGGACTGTTGGGCGAGCTGGTGCAAGAACTGCTCTGCCATGGAGCGCGGCACTTTGCGTGATCCTAAGGTGGTGTCGGCATTGGACGGCTTCACGATCATTCGTCTGCAGGCGGAGGATATGCGCGATCTAAAGTCGCTAAAGGGCTTTGAGGGAGTTATGGGGCTCCCCGCGTTCTTGATCATTAAGTAGCCTCTTGTTTGCCTCGTTCATTTTTTTACCATTGACTAGAGGAAATATGATAGAATATACGCAAACTTAAAAACACAAAAGGGAGAAAACATGAGCATCTTCAAAGCCTATGATATTCGTGGCATTTACGGCAAGGACCTTGACGAGGCGATCTTCGAGAAGATTGCGCGCGCCTATGCAAAGTTTGCAGGCGTCAAGAAGGTAGTTGTTGCGCGCGACTGCCGCAAGTCGTCCGATTCGCTCTTCGCGGCTTTTACGAAGGGCCTAACTGATGTTGGTGTTGATGTGCTGGACATTGGTCTGGCGTCCACCCCGATGAGCTATTTTGCGAATGGAACCCTCAAGGCCGACGGCAGCGTGATGATCACAGCCTCGCACAACACTAAGGAATGGAACGGCTGCAAGCTCTGCAAGGCAAACGCTGTGCCGATTTCCGGTGCGACCGGAATCAAGGATATCGAGCAGCTCGTCATGACCGGTGACCTCGGCGAAGATGCCGCCGTAAAGGGAACCGTCACAAAGGTTGATGTTTCAAAGGAGTATGCGGAGCATGTGAAGGAGTTTGCGCACATGAAGCGTCCGCTCCACGTCGCCCTCGACTTCGGCAACGGTATGGGCATCGCGGAGTCCTGCGCGTTCAAGGGCCAGGACATGCTTACGTACGATTCGCTCTTTGGCGAATATGATGGCGACTTCCCGAACCATCCGGCGAACCCGCTCGAAACCGAGACTCTAGCCGATCTGCAGAAGCTGATCAAGGATAATCCTGGAAAGTACGCGTTCGGCGTAGCATACGACGGCGATGCGGATCGCGCGGGCTTCATCGACGAGAAGGGCGACATCATTGCAATGGACTTCATCACGGCTCTCGTCTCGCAGGATCTCCTCAAGACGAATCCCGGAGCTGCTTGCTTCTACGACCTGCGTTCCACCAAGGCGGCTGACGAAGCGATCTCCGAGGCTGGTGGCCGTCCGATGATGTCCCGCGTCGGACACAGCTTCATCAAGGCTCAGATGCGTGAGAACGACGCCATCTTCGCCGGCGAGCTTTCGGGCCACTACTACTTCAAGGCGAACTTCACCGCCGAGTCCAGCTCTATGGCGACATACGCCCTTGCCAACATCGTGTCCGCCAGCGACAAGCCGCTCTCCGAACTGATCGCGCCTCTCAGGAAGTATTTCCAGTCCGGCGAGATCAACACACGCACCACTACTCCGCCAGCCGAAGTCCTCGCAAAGATCAAGGCTAAGTATGCCGGTTCTGCAAAGGTCTTCGAACTTGACGGAGTCTCCGTCGATGCATGGGAGACCGAGGGATGGTGGGCGAATGTGCGCATGAGCAATACCGAGCCGCTTGTTCGCCTAAACCTTGAAGGCAAGACAAAGGATATCATGGAGGCGAAGCGTGACGAGTTCCTCGCGCAGATTCGCGCTTGATGTCCTTGTGGTGGCGCTGGTCGCGTTCGCCGCAGGATGCGGCAAGCGCGACGGTGCTAAGGAATACGCCGCCGCAAAGGCGGCGTATGAAGTGCGTGACCTTAGAAAGGCCGAAAAGCTGGTCGGCGAGAGCGTACGTCTGGCTCCAGGAAACGTAGATGCTCTTGTCACCGCGGCTCGCATCAAGATTGATCTTGGCCAGATGGCAGAGGCGAAAGATTTCGTCGATATGGCGAAACTATTTGCGGGCGATGATGTGGACGTAAGGCTGTTGGACGCGTACCTCGCATATTACCAGCAGGAGTACCCTCGCGCACTTGAAGTGTTCAACGGGATAGCGAACGACGCATCAATGGATGCCAAGCTGCGTTCGCAGGCACTTTCCGGAGTGGGGGTTGTAGAGATGTCGCGCAACGAGACCGATCTTGCTAGAATAGCATTTCTGAAGGCGGCGCGCTTCGACAGACGTAACCCGGCGGCATGGTACCACCTTGGCCAGCTATACCACAGGCTTGGCTACAATGAAGCGGCGCTTGAGCAGTTCGACATCTATGTACGGCTTGAGGAAACGGCTTCGCGCCGCGTTCAGGAAGTTCAGCGCAATGTAATACCGAAGCTCAAGGATGAAATCGCCCGTCAGGCTGCGGAGCGTCCCGGTGCGTCGGATCGCGACAGTGCGGCGTCCGCCAAGGCTTTGGCCGAGGCCGAGACCGCTTGGAACAAGGGACAGTACAAGACGGCTAAGAGCAAGTATCTTGCTGCGTTTTCATCCGATCCGCTATCGTTCCCAGCGGCGATAGGCGTTGCAAAGGCTTTTGAAAAGACTGATGCGACGGCCGAGGGCCAAAAGAAAACGTTTGAGTACTACAAGACCGCGTGTATGTTGAGGCCTGGCGCGATATCGACGTTCCTAAAGACAGGCGAACTTGCCATGAAACTCGGCCACTATGCGACAGCCGTCGAGATATATTCTCGTGCGCTTGCGGCAGATCCTTCAAACTTCATGGTCGTAGACGGGCTCATCCGCGCGTTGCGCAAGACGGGCGGAACCGCCAAAGCCAACACGGCTGCGGCGTATCAGGCATATCGAGATCTAATAACCAAGAAGCGTTGAACATGGCATTGGCCATTGCAGACTATGTAATTCTGGGCGCTACGCTTGTTGCGGCGATATTCGGTCTTTTCGGCGGGTTCTCCGGTGCGCTTGCGTTCCTTGCTGGTGTGGGCGCAGCCACTGCATCCGTTCGCTTCGGCTGGAGTTGGCTAGAGTCGCGCATAGCGACACCTTGGCTTCTTGGGTTGGCTGCGCTTGGAATAGCGCTTGTGGCATTTGGCATTGCGCGGCTGATTGTGAAGAAAACAGTGAACAGGATCCTTGCGCAGCCGGCCGACGCCATATTCGGAGCGATTGTCTCAGCCGTTGCGGGTTTTGCCGTGTCGGTTTCGGCCGTGTACTTTGCCGAACGCGTTGGCGGCGATGGATTTGCCGTTGAGTCGTCAATCCTCAAGGAGATCCTTTCGATTGTCGGATGAAACGTTAATGCTTGAGGCAAGGAAGTTCGAGAGGAATCTCTTGAACTTCTTTTGTCGTCAAGGGGCCTCATACTCTGAAGGGGAGGATCTGGTGCAGGAGACATACCTGAGGCTGTGGAACTATAGGCGGGAATACGAGCCATCGGCAAAGCTTTCCACCTTTCTTTTCACAATTGCCCGCCAGGTGCACATTGACGCTATCAGACACCAGACGAGACGTGTGGCGCGCGAGGAGGCTTGGGAAAGGGATCGCATGTGTTCGCCGACGCAGGACATGATGGCGCACGATGACGTCCGATGGGCCGTAAGCAGATTGCCTGTCGCAATGCAGGAGGTGGCCGAGCTTGGGGTAATGCAGTGCCGGCCGTACTCGGAAGTGGCTGAGATACTTGGCATTCCGGTCGGAACGGTCAAGTCGAGAATGTTCAACCTTCTTAAGAGACTAAAAGAAATAGTTGACGATGAAACCAAGCGCGTCAATTATGGTATAATACAGAAAATATGAAACAGTGTGGAGATGCGAGACAGGAAGCGCTTCGGCGGCTGTATGACGGATATGTCGACACATACCGTCTTCAGGACGGCACATTGCCGCGCATGATGCAGCTTAAGCTTGCGCATACCGGCTTCGTGGTCAAGAATGCGATGCTCATTGCGGACGGCGAGACGTTTGACGCCCTTGAGCGCGAGACTTCTCTTGCTGCCGCGCTCCTTCACGACACCGGACGATACGAACAGTTGAAGCGCTACAACACATTTCGCGATTCCGACTCTGTCGACCATGCCGTGTTTTCGCACGATATTGTAAAGGCGAGCGGATGGCTAGAGGAGTCTGGCGTTGCGCGGCCCGATGCAGTTCTCGGGGCGATACTCTACCACAATAGGCGCGATCTGCCGGAGGGTCTCGACAGTGTGACGCTCGCCGCTTCTCAGACGGTGCGCGACGCAGATAAACTGGACATCTTTCGCGTGCTGCAGCATGAGATAGCCACCACCGACTGGCGTAATGACAGGCAGGCGTTCTGGAACCTTGCGACGGAAGATCCGCCGAATCCCGAGGTGATTGCTTGCATCGAGGCGCGGCGCCCTGTGGACTACCAGAAAATAAAGTCGCTTTCGGATTTTGTGCTGATACAGGTCGGATGGATGGTCGCGGGCCTCTACTATGCTACATCGCGACGTTTATGCGCCGAGCGAGGCCACTTGAAATTCCGCCGAGATTTCCTTCACCAGATCACGGACGATCCTGCCGTGGACCGCGTGTGCGACATTGCGGAGCGTGTTCTTATGGAAGCGGAGGGGGGCGTGGCGGGATGAGCCTTGCGCGCAGATGCAGGCATGCGATGAGGCTGTTGCGGCTGCCGTTCGAATGGATCGGCGTGTTCCTCGGCCTGGCGCTGTTCGCGTTCCTGCCTCGTCGCGCGATGCTGGAGCTGTGCGACCTGCTTTCGGCGGTGATGTTTCGCTTTGATTGGCGAGGCAGACGGCTTGCTCTCGCGAACTTGCGCATAGTCACAGGCATTTACCATGAGCGGATACCTTACATGCCGTGGCGCTTTCCGTACAACCCGAGCAAGGCTGAAGTCAAGATATTGCGTCGCAGCTACCGCAACATGGCCCGTAGCGTGGGCCATGCGTTCTGGACGTGTCGCCGTGCGAAAGAGCGCGTTGCCGAAGCGGGCGAGATGGCGCCGGAGGTGTGCCGTCTTCTTGCCGCGAACAAGCCCGCCGTGACGGTGTCAGGGCATGTTGGTTGTTGGGAGATACTTTCGCAGCTCGCCTTTTTGTGCGGCCACAGCATGATGTCCGTCGCTAAGGAGGTGGGGGCAGTAGGAATGACGAGCCTGCTCATAAGGGCGCGAACCTCGATAGGACAGGAGATCGTACCTGCCGAAGGCGCATTTCGTCCGCTAATGAAGGGGTTGAAGTCCGGCAAGTCTCTTGGGCTCCTAGTCGATCAGGTCGTAAATCCGAAGAAGGGCGGCATATGGGTGCGCTTCTTCGGTCGTCCCTATCCTGTCTCCGCCGCGCCGGCGTTCTTCGCGGCGAAAGGGCGTGCGCCGATAGTCGTTGCGTGGTCGCGTCCATTGAAGGACGGACGTTATCGCTGTGAGTTGGTGGACTTCATAGAGGTCGCAGAGGCGCGCGACATATGGACCACGACCCAGAGGTGCCTTTCGGATCTGGAGCGTGTGATACGCCGCCATCCGTCATGTTGGGTTTTGAACTACAACTGCTTTCGCAAGACTCCTGACGACAAGGAGCGTGCGGAGCTCGAGGAACGCGAGCGCAAGGCGAAGGAGGCGTGATGGATTTCGGAATGTTGAGGATATTGCTTGTCGACAACCTGATGATACGCCGCTATGGAAATCTCAGGATGGGGCCAGGGCGCAAGCTTATGTGCGGGGCAATACGAAACGATTGGCGGCTCTGCGAATTTTCCGATCGCGATATGGCGCGACTTCTCGCACCATTGGGCATACGCGCCTGGGGCGGTGCGATAGCGAACCGCAAGCTCGTGCTGTCGGCGAAGAACTTCCGTCCTGAGGTGGTGCTGCTCGGACATTGCGACTACATAACGAACGAGACGTTGTTTGAGATACGCAGACTCCTGCCGGAGGTAAAGATAGCTCATTTCAATGTGGATCCCATATGGCAGGAGGCCACTTGGCGTCAGATCGTAGACCGGCGTGAGAGTTGCGATGGGCTTTTCGTAACTACCGCCGGCCCTGGTCTCAAGAACTGGTGCACCGGGCGCAACGTTGTCGCTTTCATGCCCAATCCTAGCGACCCATCTATGGAGCATGGCGACAACTCCTCCAAGACGGAATTTGCACGCGATCTATTCTATGCGGCGAACCCACGCAAAGGCGATCCCAGACTGGACCTGCTTAGGGAGCTTCGGCCTAGGATAGACGGGCGGCTAAGGGCTGATTTTTTCGGCATCGACACACCATCGATATGGGGGGCGCGCTATGAGGAGGTTCTGGCAACATCCAAGATGTCATTGAACCTGAACCGCCGCGAAGGAGACAAGTGGTACTCGTCCGATCGCATCGCACATCTCATGGGCTACGGCATACTTACCTTTCAGAGTGCACGCAATCAGATGCAGAGGTTCTTCTCGGATGATGAGACGGTTTACTTCGACAGCCCTGGAGATCTTGCCGACAAGATACTTTGGTTTAACGGTAATGATGACGCGCGCGTGCGCGTAGCGCGCGCGGGCAGGAAGAGGTATCATGAACTCTTCAACGGGGCGCGCGTACTCAAGTTCATGGTGGAGACTCTATATAACACGGATTACAGTGAGCCCTACGAATGGGCCGAGGAGGTTTACAGATGAGAAGGGTGCTTTTTTGGGGAAGATTCGATCCCGGCTATTCGCGTAACCGCGTATACATATCGCTCTTCAAGGAGCTAGGCTGGGAAGTCGAGATATTCCAGGTGAAGGTGTGGCCTCGTTTCGGTGACATCGAGGCGATCTTCAGGGGGCCAAAGGCAAAGCCCGACCTGGTTTGGGTTCCGGTATGCCGCCAACGCGACATACTTGCTGCGTGCCGCTGGGCAAGACGCCATGGTGCGAAGGTGATCTTCGATCCGATGATCTCCGCTTGGGACAAGAAGGTCCTGGAGCAGAAGAAGTGGAAGGCCGACGAACCGCGCGCGAAGAGACTGCTTGCCCTTGAGAAGAAGATGATGAATGCGCCTGACTTCGTCACGTGGGATACGAGCTGCCATGTCGACTTCTGCGCAGAGACTCTCGGAGTGCCGCGCGAGAAGATGCGGGAACTGTTCACTGGTACGGACGAGAAGGTGTTCAAGCCGACGGATGTGATGCCGCCGACAGATGGAACATTCCGCGTTCTCTACCATGGCGCATATCTGCCGCTGCACGGCACCGAGACAATAGTGGAGGCCGCACGAATGACGCAGTCCAAGCCCATCCAGTGGGACTTCCTGGGTTGGGGCGCATACAAGGCGTCCACCGAGGCCAAGGCCGCAGGACTGAAGAACGTCCGTTTCCTAGACAAGGTGCCGTACGTCAAGGTGCCCGAAGTGATAGCGTCGCACGATGTTGTGCTGGGTGTGTTCGGTACGACGGCCAAGGCCGCACGCGTAATCGGCAACAAGGTCTACGAGTGCATGGCGTGCTGCCGGCCGACCATCAACGAGTTCTGCACAGGCTATCCTCCGGAGGCGAAGGATTGCAAGGCGATCAAGTTCATACCTGCTGGAGACGCCGCCGCGCTTGTTGCCGCGGTCGAGGAGTATCGTATGGACTGGGCGAATCGCGGCGAGTACTTCGCGTCGGCACGGGACTTCTTCGAGAAGCACCTCTCGATGGCTGTCATCAAGGAACAGCTTCGTGCGATACTTGCCGATGTTGTTGGATAGGCGCCCAAAAGGGTGGAAGAATTTTTTTTAAAATACCCCCTTGACGGACCCAACGCCGATATGATACAATACGCGCAACTTTTGAGTGAATAAGGTTTGTCCTCAGGCGTTAAGCCTGGCACCTAGGTTAAACCAGGTGAAACGAGTGTTGATAAACTGGACTTCCGAAAAAGGACTGTTGGGTTGCGATGTGAAAATCAAACCTTCGCAATCTGGCTGAATGGCATAACATGTGTGCCGACCGTGCTCATGCGGGTGTAATAAAGTGAGTCGGTAAGAAACCACCGGAAAAACGGATCAGCCGGGTAGCTCCGGTCGGATGAGAAGCGAAAGTTCGCAACTCAGAAGGAACAAGCAAAAGGAAACAAAAGAACAATGAAAAAGCTCATGATGGTTGCCGCTATTGCGGCGATGTCCGGTGTGGCTCTTGCCGATGCTCAGGTCTATGACATGAAGCTCACCGTCAAGACGACCAAGTGCGTAGAGGGCAAGGCGCAGAAGGGTTGGATCACCAACGAGAGGCTCGGCGGAGCGTTTGATAAGGGCGATGAACTCGTCTATCGCAAGCAGGCTTCCACTGTGTTCTCTGGCGTTCTGTTCGGTTGCGACTGCAACGAGTCTCTCGCTGGTTTCTGGGGTCAGTGCGACAACCATTGGTATGGTTTGACTTTCTGGAACAAGGCCGGTGAGTTCCTCGGTGGTGCGCATGACGCTACGACGCTCAATTGGTGGCTCCTCCAGCGCATTGGTAACACGGGCGACGAGCTCGAGTTGGCTTTCGACCTCGAGGATGCAACCAACGGCGATGACACGTTCTACTTCTTCTGCGCTGGTTTCGGCAAGGCCAAGAATGCTTTTGCTAAGCCTACCGACTGCAACGGTGCTGATGAGGATGTCAACGACTGCGATTCTTACATCGCTAGCGCCAAGGGCTACTTCGCTGGCTGGATGAGCACCGAGAACATCTGCACGTACTGCACCGAGACCGGTTGTGATGCTTGGCAGTTCTGCCTCTGCCTCGACATCGAAGTTGGCAACACGGTTGCTTACGGTACTTGGACTCTCAAGTACAACAAGACCGCTTCTTCGAAGCTTCGTACGAGGAGCCTCATCTCGCAGGCCTACACCAAGTTCCCTGCGACGGTCAAGGAAGCTCTCGTCAAGCTTGGCGAGTAATAGACTGCGGTTGATACCGTAAGTAAAGTGCTGCTGATAGCACTCAAACAAGAGGGGGGGGGAAAGAATCCTCCCCCTCTATAATTAGAAAAGCAATAGGAAAAGAATGAAATGAAGAAACTTGTCTATGCCGTTTTTGTAGCCGTACTTATGGTTGGGTGTGGCGAGAATAATGCAGAACAGGGTAAGCATAACCCTCAGGATTCTGTTTTATCTACAAATGCAGTTACGGACGTGGATAAGGATTTGATCGTTTCATTTGACGATGTTAAGTTTCTTGAGCCTGAGTTGGCTCGGCAAATAGCTCTTCGTATTGAAGTTGAGTCTGTTGGGCGCAGTCTCTCCGATATATCCAAGAAAAATCTGGAAACACGCCTTGAGCAACAGGCACCGTATAATTTTGTTAATGGACAGTTGCTTTTTGCCTATGGGAAGGATCATGGCATTACGATATCAGATGAGGAGGTTGCCAAGCATTGTAGAGAAGTCGCAAAGGGCTATAATAGTCCTGATTTGAATTCTTTTCTGGCAAATTTCTCCCCGCTGTCGCAGGCTTTGTTCAAGTCTATGGTGAAGGAAGAAGCCCTAAAGGCCAAAATCAGAGCGTTCATACTGAATTCTGTCGATAAAAATGTCTCTGAAGAGGAAATTGCCAATCAGTATGCGCGGCTTGACCGCATCAACACAAATGGGGCGGCGACGAATGCTATTGTATTTGCCAAAGCCACCAATGTCTGGCAGAGGATTGTTGCGTCTCAGTTGACTTTTGAGGAAGCCGTTGAAGATTTTACGGAGGATGTGTCGAAAGAGAGAGATGGGTATTGGGGTCGCTTTACTGCTGATGATCTTGCGGCGGAACCGGAGCTGTATACCAAGGTGTCGCTTGCGGCAGAGGGAGCAGTTTTGCCGCCAATAGAATGTGACAATGCACTTTGCATTGTGAAGCTCGACTCCAAAACAGTCGAAGATGATGAGCCTGTTTATATACTTTCAAGAATTGTCTTTAGGGTTGCTGAGATATTTCAGGTGCCGACAAAAGAGGAACTTGTCGATATGATTCTCGAGGCGCGTAGTGAAGCGGCAATGGAAGCGGCACTTACTCCAATATTGCGCAAGACAAAGATACGGTATGGGGCGAATTGGAATCGTTTTGGACGCAAGCAAAGCAATTCAAAGCGTAAAATTGGCAAAAAACAACAGGAGGGTTATCGATGAAGCATTTTATTACCATTTTGCTTAGTGCCTTGCTCTTTTCGTGTGCAGAAGGCGGACAGGGCGGATATGTTGCTTTTTCTTCCGACTTTGCCCGGTATCAAGAGCGCGATGGTCTTGGCAAGGTTGAAGTTGCAAGAACTGCCGGTTCGGTAGGCAGTGTGACTGTCAAGGTTAAGCTCACCACCACAGAAGGTGCGACGACTCAGTATTCCTGGGAGGATACCGAGCTAACATGGCAGGATGGCGAAGATGGTGTAAAAAGTGTATATTTTGACCTTTACGATACTCGTAGACTTGAAGGTACAACCTATTTTGTGCTAGCCCTTGAAAGGGTTTCGTCATCAGCGGAAACAATAGTCTCAGATGGCACCCATCTGGTATGCATATCTGATTCAACGCGACTTTGCTTTGAGCGACCTGTGTATGAGTTTTCGGTTTATGAGCAAATTCCTGTCTCGCTGATTGTGCCAGTTCTTCGAAACGGTGAAGGGGGTGTGCTTTCAAGCAGAATAATTGGTGGCCATCTGCCTGACGGATTGCAGGTTTCATACAGCGCCACGCTGAGCGCTTTGGTGATTTCTGGCACATTGAAGTCTGGAAATACAAAGAATTACTCATTCTCAATGAGACCTATTGCGACTATATCCGGATGTGGCATTGATAATACGATTACAGGTGAGGCGTCAGATTTCGTGATAAAGGTGCGTGAACTTACTGGCGACCTTCCTGATATGACCGAGGGGCACGACTATCCGGTAATTCCTCTTTATTGGCAAGGCAGCTACCTTGCTGGAGTTGTCTCTGTGTCAGTAACACCGCAGCAAAAAATTATTGCAAAAGTAGTCAGTAGTGCTGGCAAGATGTCGTTTTCAGGTACATGGTCAGCATACGATCACGAAAGGGGCGTGATGATGGCTCGTTTCGAGAAGAGGAAGAATGTGCTTTTGATAGAGATGGATTCGCTGGGTGTAATGTCGGCATCGTTCTATCCTGCAACGAATTCGTCGGATTTTGGCGACTCCGAGAACCCTGTGGTCGGTTCTGCGCGAGAGGCATTTGAAGGCGGGTTTTCAAAATATGTTGGAGTATACACATTGCAGTTGCCGATTTTGGATGCAGCAGTGCCAACTGACAAGCCCATTGGTCACGCATCCATGACGCTTACACTTGATTCTTCTGGTGCGAAAGCTGGCAAGGTTAAGTTTTCGGGTTGTTTGCCAGAAGGTTCCAAGCTGTCGGGCACGACATTGTTCTTCTATGATAAGAACGGCATTCTTTGCCTGCCTATTTACAGCAAAAAGGGCAAGGAGTCGTTTGGCGCGGTATTTGCCGTTTCTGAAGGCGTTCCCACGGCTTGGCGGAATGCTGCCGACGCATCAAAGCAGAACTTGGTTTCGGAGGCATCGGGCACTGTGCCATATTATCTGCATAAGGAAAAGAACTATTACAATCTTCAGGGAATGAAGGCGTACGGCGGAGCATGGAACAAGTATGCAAAACTTGACAGTGTTTGCGATTTGTTTGACACAGGGCGAGAATTCAATATGGTTTTCGGTACCAATCTGGGCTCGGCGAGCGACAAGTATGGCAAATTCTCATCAGCCACTACAAACGAAGTTTTTGTGTCGCGAACTGGGCGGGTTGGTGCATATGACAGATATCTCAAGGTGAAAGTCAACTCGACCTTAGGCACATTGAGTGGATCGGCATCGTTCTTGTCAGACGACAGAAAACGCATCAAAGGCAAATTTCAGGGCGTAATTATGCCTGGTTGGAGTGATCGTCCTTTTGCCTGCGGCACTTTTTGGTTCAAAGATAAGATCAATGGCCTTTCGAGAATAAGATCTATACCTTTTGATTTATGTCCTATTGAATGAGTAAACCAACTAATGAACGTAAAGGAAAGCAATTAAAATGAAAAAGATAATTAAGCTTCTTGCCTTTTGCGTAATGGCGTGTACGTTGGCTTTAGGCGCGTCAGCCGATGCCAACAGCGACGAGATTTATGTGCCGACCGTCGCCGGCGACGACACAGGCGTTTGGCTCGAGTCGTTTGTCACGGCAACCAACAGATCGATTCGTGAGAACATCCCTCTGATTTTGCTCTGGGGCAACGAGAAATGCTCTGAGTGCAATCTGCTCGAGAAAGAGGTTCAGACGGCTTCGTTCCTTGCTTGGCAGAGAGAGCAGCCTTATCTTTTTTGCGCAATCGAGGGCGTCAACGGCAAGGATGCAGGGGTTAACGCCGGTACGGGTGCTAGAGACTTCGCCAAGACGGCAGGCGGTAAGCGTAAAGAATTGAAATCCGGCTTTCCTTATGTGTGCCTTTATTGGCCCAAGGCGGACGGTACGGTAACAGCCTATAGTTTCACGGGGCGTACGGGAATGATGTTCAGTCCGAACGGTAAAACGCTTGTCGCACAGTTCAAGGCCAGCATCGAAGAGTGTTTTGCCGGCTACCAGCCCATTCCTCAAGCAGATGTGTTTTCGTTCGTGGTTGGCGATACCACATACGACAGGCTTGAGGCAGAGCCAGATACAGCATATGTCGACGTGCCTGTAACGCGCGATATCAAGAAAGGCGGTTCAGCCACTACGCGTCTTGTGTCCATTTGGCCGGACGGCTTGCGTACACCGGTGACCAACGAAATAGCGTGGGCGGCGACAGAAACACTCAAGTATGTTCGCGTTTCACTGGATAGGGGTGGCGCGGCATTTCCCGTAGGCAAGGCGATTACGCTTTTCCTTTCAGACGTAGAAGGGTCGACCGTCGGTGAAGGAGCTATCCACTTTGTCGCAAAGCAGGCGAATTCGCTCTGCAATCCTGCGTGGTTGGAAGAAGAATTTGCCGCTGGAGAGTGGACAATGGATATGGACAAGGCCTTGGAAAAGGCCCAAAACGGTGAATTCGAACGTATTCTTCTGTACTTCTCTGGTGTGCTGTGGTGCCCACACTGCCAAGGACTGGAAGACGATCTTTTCAATTCAGACGAGTTCAGGGCTTGGTGCGTTTCCAACAAGGTAGGGCTGGTGCTTATGGATAATCCACGCAGAGTCCCTGCGTCCAGTGGTGACGATTATACGATAAGGACGGTTATGGGGCCGCCGCCAACGTTGCTCAGGTACGCAGCCGGGAATAATAACTACAAGCAGAGCATGATGTCCGGTGCGTCGTATCTGTCTCGCAAGAGCATTCCGGTTGGGAGTGCTTCGACTAGCGGAACCGCCGAGTTTGTGTTGCAGCGTAACCGTAATCTCGGTTATGAATGGGGCGTCGGCACCTACTGTGCTCCAGGTGCAGGTAGGGCTGGCTATCCAACTGTGATTTTGTTGAGGAAGGATGGTTCTATTGTAGGCAGATTCAACAGGTGCGAACGCAACGAGAGCGCTTCTGGCGGGAATGCGTATGCCCACCCCAAGGCTGAGAATATGGCGAGACTAAACGACTTGCTTCTTCTAGAAGCAGGGGATGGAGAGTCGAGCAACTACCCCTCGACTACCACTCTGACCCACACTATCGGCGGGAAATCCGTGTCGCGCCTTCAGATCAATGACAATGTCGACTTCTATCTGCTGAGCGGTGTTCAAGCAGGCGACATTTCGTTCACTTCGAGCGCAGCAAAGCCAGTATTGCTCTCACTTCAGCAGAATGGCGATTTGCTGGCCAGCGGAACGAATTCTGTCAGTTTTAAATTGAAGAAAGATACGGTTTCTGCAGGCAAGATTTATCTCAAGGTACAGGCTTATCCTGACAGATCGTTGCTGGTGGGTGCTAATACGGGCTTTGAGGCTACTGTCTTGTCCTCGTTGGACCCCGCTGTGATTATTGATGAAGCGAATTGCTACATTTATCTTGATACAAGCATAGTTTTGCAGGAGATCGAAGCTGATGCTGGTGCAAAAGTCGTAATTAAAAGGACTTCTGGCCAACTTCCATTTGGGATGAGACTCGTCTACAATGAGGATAATAGAACGGTTGTCCTTACTGGAACGCCAAAGAGGGCGTCTGACAGCGTGTTTGCATACACTGTTTCAATCAATGGTGTTGTAAGCGATCCTGAAGAGGTCAGGATATCCATGCTTTCGACGGTAGGCGTGAATGATTATCTCATGACAAAGATAACAAGGAATCTGCCGCTTTACGACAGAACCTGCGAAGTTGGTGTTCTTGCTGGCGAGCTTAAGATAAGCCAGTCGAGCAAGAACAGTCTCATGGTAAAGTACATGGGTACCGGTAGAAAGACGCTCTCTTTCAAGGGTGCATGGCAGTCTCTTGATTCCTCAGGAACTGCATTCGCTAACTTATCAACGTCTACTGGGCAGAGACTTGCTCTTTCGATGGATACTGCAGGTCTGATCAGCGCCACTCTCAGCGGGCTTGGAGCGGAACATTCTGTCTTTGGTACGGCATCGCTTTCGGGTACGGCTCTTGTCGCAAGCGGTTTCTCGCCTTATTCCGGGTACTACACGGTGACATTCCCAAATGCAGATGAAAATCCTACCACAAACCCTGTCGGCACTGCATATGTTCTGGTTACCGTTCCTGAGTCATCAGCTAGTAACGGCAAGGCAAAATTCACTGGCATGCTTCCCAACGGCACAAAGATCAGCGGCAGCGGCAACTTGATCCTTGACGCAAATGAGGAAGGCTACGCCATTCTGCCGATCATAAAGCGTAGCAGCAGTGATGTGTTTTCTGTTGCACTGCGAATAAAGGCCAACGGAAGGAGCCTATACACTGACAGCAACACAGTTCGTATAGTTCTCGCGGAGGATGGAACATCCGCCTACTGGGCGCACTTTGATCAGGGCAAGGGCATAGAGAATTTCCTTAACACTTGGGGTGGATGGTTCAACAAGAATTTGACCCTCAAAGAGTGGATGTCGATGTTTTCCATGGGCGACGTACTGGAGTTCGCTGTTGATACGTCGTTATTCATGCCAGGTGATGGCGGAGAGGATCTTCTGCAGGCAACAACAGCAACATTGGCTGTCGATGATCGAAAGTCATTTGTTGCAATTGAGGTCTTGGGCGAGCCTTTCAAGATTTCGTACGCAAGAGGGACGGGTGTCATAAGGGGCAAGGCCACGTTGACGTTCTCGAACGGAAAGTCCGTGTTGGCGGCATATGAAGGTGTTTTGTTGCCTGGCTGGATTGATTGTCAGTGCTATGAAGAGTCACTTCAGGAACGTCCGTTTGCAAGCGGTTCGGTGATTTTCAAGGATCTTGTAAATGGCGTCAGAGTAAAGCGAAGCCTACCGTTTAACATTGATGTGCCGTTAGTCGTCGAATGAGACTAGCACTTATAGTAGCTTTAGCAATTGTTGCTCCGGGCTTGTCGGCAGACGGTTTACGTTTGCCGACATTTACGCCTGAGAATGACTTCATCTATCGGTTGGACTTTCCTGATGGAACAGAAAAGCTGTTCTTTCGGCCAGACGTCAATCTCGACAATCTGATCGGCGAGGATGGCTGGGGCGCAACGCTGTCGAGGCGTTCAGCCACCGTCTTTTCTCCGAGCGGTAAAAAGCCGCAGGAGGTCTACGAGTTCAACAAAGGCGAACTGAAGTCATTTTTGCGAAACGGCTTGCACACAGCCTACGCCCCTACAGGGACATTGGTAGACGCGACTTTCGAAGATATTTTTGCCGACGACAGTGAAATGTTAAGGGAAGAAATAGTCGCTTCCAGGTCTGAGCTGTGGCGTGAAAGCGGAAGAATGCGCTTTTTGTATCAAAATCCCAACAAGACGGCAGTGCTGATGGTATATGCCTTGCTTTTGGGCATAGTTCTTCTGTGTTGCCGTCCAAAATCGCGCGTGTGGATTGCAAGGACCGTTGGTGCGGTTATTGTGCTGTTATCGGGCGTTGGGATTGTGCTTACGAGTTCGCGTGGCGGGATGTTGGCGGCGGCTTGCGCAACGGCGTTCGTCGCCGTCAGCAAGGTGTTTCGGCGGTGTCGTTCAAGGTGGATGGCTTTTGCATTGCTTATATTTGCCGCGATTGTTGTCTGTGCCGTTATGTCGTTTGGTCCGATTGGTCGCGCAATAGAAGGCAAAATTGCCTCTGATCCAGGCTTGCAACATAGAAATGAGGTTCTTAAGGCCGTGCCGCGCATGATAGCCGATGCTCCAGACGGATGGGGCTATGGGCGTTCTGGTGCGGCATACATAAACTGGTACCAGAACATTGAAGTCATATATCCCAGAAGAACGCTGGTAAGCTCGCACGCCACTATTCTGGCTGAATGCGGTTCTGCTTGCCGTATCATGTATGTGTTTGTTTGGATATTCGCCATTTTGCTTCTTCTGGACTACGCTGCATGCGGAAAGGCGTCTTTTGCTCTTGGCTCGGTACTTGTGCTGTTTATAGCCGCCAGTTTCAACCCGGTGCTTGAGGAATGGACGATTTGGTGCCTGCCTGCGGTACTTTTTGCCATAAACTTGGTCCGCTTTGCAAAAGAACGGGGTGTGTTGCGTGTTGCAACGTATGCGGCGGTTGCATTGTTGGCATCATGGTTTGTCATCACATTTTTGCAAAGTTGTGGCAAGAAGCCAGCATATGAAGTCGGTGTGAAGTTTGCAGACGGGCGACTTGTTGTAAATGGCGATACTCCTAAGACATGGGTCGTGCGCGATCAAAAAGTTCTCGGCGGCGAGATGTTTTTAGGTCGATGCGTCCGCAGTTATTACGAGGAAAACCCCGATGCCCCAGCGCTTGCCATTGTAGATAGTGTTGACCGGCTTCCAAAGGAGGTTGACAGATTAGCACTCGCAGGACGTTCGGCTACGGAGTATTTCAGGTGCTGGCGCGACGAGTCTTTGCGCAAGGATCTTTGCAGGGCAAAGTCCATTCTGCTGCTTTCTCCTGCATGTACCATTGACGGTGTGCCAAATGATTTGCTCGGCGAGGCAAGACTTAGGGCCGTCTGCGGCTCGTTGGCTATTTCGCGGCTTCCGGCAGATAAAAGAGCAGTGCCGGACTGGGTGCGTGTTATACCCGGGGTGCTTGCGTATGTTCCTGATTGGACAAAGCTTGTGCTTACATTCTGATAGGGAATCGACTGATTTTGTTAAAACAAACCAAACAAACAAAAAGGGAAAACATACAAATGAAAATGAGCAGGTTGTTCGTAATGCTGGCTATGGCAGGGCTCTCACTTGGTGTGATGGGCAATGCGCAGGTTTACGAATTCACGTTAACGCTAAAGTCCACAGCCGGTGCGATTGGCAATTCGAGCCTTCCGTGCGGCGACTGTGAAACCGACGGTTCCTATAGAAAGGCAAAGACCGTTAAGATCAAAGGCGTGCTCTGGGGGTGCGAGTGCAAGTCGATTGTTGAGTCGAAGAGATACTCGTCGCCTACGGAGGATGGCTGCATATTCTGGAATGAGACGGCCAAGCAGGTTATTGCGGCGGATTTCGCGTGGGATCTTCTCGGGCGAATCGATAAGCGGGCAAACAAGGTTGAGGGATCATGGACGATTTCTACGGATAACGGTCTTGTCTCGATACGTGGTGGCGGCATAGGAACTGTCAAGGACTCTTCTGTCGGAGCCGATTGTAACTTGTCCAACACCGTCGTAAAGGCAATCAGCGGCTCTTGCGGCGGGTGGCTTCCCGCGCCAATCATAATTGCGGAGCATGGCACTCCTGGTGAATGCTCGTACTGCAGCATCACGCCCGGCACACCTGACGTTTACAAAATGGTTCCCTCGTTGTCGCTTTGTGGAGGATGCGACTTGTGCGGCGACGAATCATGCCTTGCTTTGGGAGTTGAGAAGACCACAGCCTACGGCAATTGGAAGCTTAAGCTCCATGAGAAGGCGACCAAGGCGTTGCTTGAGCACGACTCGGTCTTGGACGCCTATAAATTCCCGACGTATGTCAGGGATTACATGCTCTCGAATATGGTGAGGTAATAGATGCTGTCAATCAGACCATCGCGGAATAAGAGACTCCTTGTTCTCGTTGTTGTTGTCGTTGCGGCAGCCTGTCTGCTGACTGTGCTTTGGCGCAGTCAGCAGGCGGAAGGCTCTGCTGCGACAGAACAGGGCAACAGCAGCTCGACAATCAATGCGTCCGATGCAGATTCGTCCAGCATGGCGATAGCTTCAGTCCGCGGCATAATGAATGCCGGGGCTTTGGCGCCAAGAATGAGGGATCGTCCTCCGATAGATATATTTGCCCATCTTACAGGCAAGGATAAGCAATTGGCGGAGGACATACAGAATGCGTTGGATGCCGATGACATGTCTGGGACGCTAGCCGCCGTGGCTAAGGCCATGAACTCGACAAACAGCGAGATCAGGGCGAGCGCGGTTGAGGCGCTTGCTTGGTTTGGCGCGGCTGCTCTGCCTGAACTGACGGGGGCGATGTCCGACCCTGATGAAGATGTTGCGAATGCTGCGGAAAGTGCGTGGGAAGGCGCTATCATGGAAATTGAGGATCCGCAGCAGAGATTCGATATCATTGCTTCTGTGATGGGGGTGCCTCTCTACAAGGATCATTTGTCCACTATTGCCGGACAGCTTTCCGTAGCCGCCCTTGAGTTGATTGATGATGTAAACAATGAAGACAAGGCCAATGAGCGGAGGGTTAACGTTGTTCAGAAGCTTGTGGACATTATGGATCGGGGGAAGAAGCAGAATATCGAAGCAGCAACTGATGTGTATGAGGAAATAACCGGCTTCGAGTGGCGTGGCTTTGAAGAGGCGGAACTATATGTGCAGGATCCGGAAAACTACGAACTTCCTGAAGATCGAGAAGAGCAGCCAGAGACTGAAATGACGGTAGGTGATGAGCCTGACATAGCTGAGTCTGACATAACGGAGGAAGATCGCCAAAGTGATGAGCCTGTAGATGAAGAAGATGCTGATTTAGAGGGAGAAGTTATGGAGGGGCGTTCTGGCAATTATGACGAATCGAGCCAGGATGCCAGCGAAGAGAGCGATAGTGATTCCGAGCAAGAAGATGCCACATACGAATCTGTAGAATCATGAAGAAACTTTGGATTCCTTGTTTTGTCGTGCTGGTGATCGCTGCGGTAGTGCTCATGTCGCGGCGCGATGAAAGTTGGCATGACGAGGGTTCTGATGCGCAGGAGGGTCGTGCGGATCATACGGTCGTAAAGAGGCTTGAGTCCGAAGTTCCTGAATCAGAACCCAACGTCGTACGCGAGCAGGCTGTTGGCATGGATGAGGCAGGTGATGACCAAGAGGATGACGAAGAAGATGATCGTACACCGGCGGAGAAGGCTTTATCCGATCGCATAGAGAAAGCTCTTGATGAAGAAGACCTAAATGCAGCGATTGCCTGTGTCGGCGATGCCCAGCGATGCAGCGTTGTGGAAATTCGTCAGGCCATGGTTGACACGCTTGGATGGTTTGGTGAGAAAGCACTTCCTGAGTTGACGCCGTTTCTTGTGGATGCCGATGCAGACGTACGTAGAAGCGCCATGGATGAATGGACAATGGCGTTGTCGTCCATTGAAGATGACAATGACAAGTTGGGTGTTGTTGAACTGGCAATGGGGGCTTTGAGTGATGAGGAGGTTCTTGAGGAGATTTCGAAAGAGTTCATAGGCGTTGACGAAAAGCTGGCTGTTGAGTCGCTTTCACGCATAATTTCGTCCGGAGGCTCTGAGGCTGGCGTTGCAAAGGCCAAGGAGACCTATGAGTTTGTAACAGGTGACGAGTGGGTGAGTATCGAGGACGCGGTGCGTTGGATTGCTGAGGAATACGATCCTCCTGAGGATCAATGAGATGTTTACGCAAGGTAGGATACGTGTAATAGCTCTAGCTACGTCAGATATGCTATGCATAGCTGGCGCGTGGTCCTTAACGGTATGGGCCTACTGGTCTTTGGGGGCATTTCTTCGCTCGCATGGCTGGCCGACTTGCCCGTGGGGGGGGTATGATTTGGTTGCATATGTGAGGTTCTTTCCTGTCGCGTTCGTATTTGTCGTCGTAAATGCCGCGTTGAACTTGTATCATGGCAATTGGATGTATCCTTCCTCGCCCATGCCACCGGTGGAAGAGTTCCGTCGTTTGTGCTTGTCGTCTCTGCTGACGCATTTCGGTGTGATTGCATATATAGCGTTCGCATACCAGACGACGGACGACCGAATATCTCGTGCGGTATGCCTGTATTCTTGCATGCTTGTGGCTGCGGCTGCGCAATCATTCAGAAATTGGATGCGCGCTGTTTTGTTACGGTTCAATATTGGACAGATACCTGTCGTGCTTGCTGGCGGAGGCCCTGCGGCGCATCGTCTTGCCGTTGCACTTGATGGAGACCCCTATGCCGGCATTCGAATCGTTGGCTATTTCGCCGGAACCGAGCGAATGGGGCGCCGCCGTCGCCGTCAAACATGGAACGAGCGTGAGTTTCAGTCTCTCGGCATATCATACCTTGGGACACTGCACGATATAGTGAAAGAATCCCAAAAAAGGGATGTGAAAATTCTTTTTGCCTGTCAGGATGATCGCATGTTCCGAGCGCAAATGGATGAATTTGCAGCTTGGTTTACCTACATCGCCTATTTGCCGGCTGCGCGGGAATTCCCGATATTTGGCGCACGTGCGGTAAGTTTTGATGGTCTGGGTGGACTTGAAATGGTAAATCAGGGGCGAATGAAGATAAAGAGGGTTCAGAAGCGTATTATGGACGACTTGCTCGCATTTTTGGCGTTTATGGTGCTTTTGCCGGCTTTTATTGTCATACCAGTACTCATAAAGTTTACAAGTAGAGGGCCTGTATTCTACAGGCATAGGCGCCTAGGCAAGGACGGACGCGAAATTCGAATCTGGAAGTTCCGTTCTATGTATAAAGATGCCGATGAGAGGTTAAAGACGATCCTTGCCAAGAATCATGACGCGGCAAGGGAGTGGGTCTGCTCGTTCAAGCTTGTGCACGACCCAAGAGTTACGCCATTTGGACGATTTCTTCGCAAGACGTCGCTTGACGAGCTTCCGCAGCTTTTTAATGTGTTTTCTGGTGAGATGGCTCTTATAGGACCAAGACCGATTATTAGCGACGAAGTCCACTACTATGGTGATGCGTATAAGGTTTTTTCGTCCGTGCGCCCTGGAATTACTGGACTTTGGCAGGTTTCTGGACGCAGCGATACTGATTACGCGCGTCGTGTGGCTCTCGACACCTACTATGTTCTCAATTGGTCGCCGTGGATGGACTTGTGGATACTGATCCGCACGGTCTTTGCTGTCCTGCTGATGCGCGGCGCACGTTAGCTGTTTAACCACTAGAAAAAATGAAGGAAGTTATTTATGAAAAGAAATCGTATATTTGTTGCAGTGTTGGCGATTGTGTTTTCGTGCGTCCAAGCATGGGCCTCATCAATGACTCCAGAACGAGCTGCAACATTAGCCAAGGCATGGCGTGCCCTGCATTCGCGCACAATCCGCGATAAGGCCAATCCGTCTGTTCGAACTGTCCGCGGCAATGCCGACCGCGTACTCTTCCATGCAGTGAACCTGCCGGAGGGCGGGTTTGTAATCGTTGCTGGCGATACCGATCTTGGCTCGGTTATGGCGTTTTCCGACACGGGAACGTTCGAGGATAAGGAGGGTACTCCACTCTATGATCTTCTTGTGGCAGACATGTCCGGCCGCATCTCAAATATTGATAGATATGCCAAGAATCCCAAGTCACTTGGTGAAGATGGACTGGAAACCCTGAGCGATATACGCGTTGCGCCAATTACACAGGCGAAATGGACTCAGGATGCGTTTGGCCTTGGGAATGCCTTCAATCTGTATACGCCAAACAACTCTCCGTGTGGATGTGTAGCCACGGCGTTCATTACGGTTATGCGGCACTGGTGTGCGCCGAAGACTCCAGTGGCGCCCATGACAAAGATGTGCTGGGTCGAAGGCGTTAAGACGGAACGCCAGATGATGGGTGGAACGTATGACTGGGATATGATGCCTCTTGAACAGTCTTACGATACTACCGACGAAGAGCGCGCGGCAGTAGGCAAACTGGCATACGACATGAGCCTTGCCATGCATACCTACTATAAAACTGATGCCTCTGCTGCGTATGGAGAACTTGCGGCGAACGCATTGGCCACTGATTTCGGCTATAAAAATGTGCAGATATATGACAATCAGCAGTACCCGTTGGATTCGAAGAGCATAGAGAAGTCTAAGGAATACCGAAACGCAATTCTTGCCAGTTTGGATGCTGGAATGCCTGTCATTGTAAGCATCGCCAATCCACATGTCGCCGAGCACCAGGCTGTCATAGATGGCTACGGCTACACCGACAGCGGTACGCTGTTCTGCCATCTAAACTGCGGTTGGGCTGGACAGGCTGATCTGTGGTACAACATAATAGCCGTTGGCGTAGTTGATCCATACTTCTTTACGGTTATTGAAGATGTTTCTTACAACATCCATCCGACCGTTCCCGGCGACGTAATATCGGGTCGTGTTCTTACCGAAAGCGGACTGCCCGTGCCGGGCGTTACCGTGAAAATGATGAAACAGGGTTCAAAGGTTGAAGAAGAGACTGTTACGAATGACAAGGGAATATTCTCGTTCAGATTTACCGGCAAGGGCACATTCACCCTTTCTGCAAGTGATTCTACGCTTGGCAGCGCAATGCGCAATGTTGTCGTGGATGCCGCCAGCGAGAATACGGCATATGATTTTAATGAAGACACTTACAATTTGTTCGTGATTCCCGGTAGGTCTGGCAAACTTGGTGTCGTCGCCAACCGTTGGGGCGAGGAACTTGTGCTTAAGGAAGGCGGTGACCCTGAACCGCCGTTTACCGCTGAAAATGCGGCGGTGTTCGATGGATGCGTTGTGGCGGGCTCTGACATAAAGGGCACTATTCAGGTAAAGGTCGCAAAGGTGAAAAACGGCGAGAGTAAGCTTACTGCAAGTTTTATGCTGACTGACAGGGCGAAGAAGCTGAGCTATAGCGGCATGATGGATGTTGATACTGGCCTTGCGACGCTTTCGTGTAAGGGGGAGGAGAACATAGAGGTTCGCCTTGGTGAAACGCAACTTGTCGGTGAGATGTCGAATGGTCGTACGATAACTGGTGCACGCAACCTTTTCTTGTCAAAGAACAAAGAGGAGGCGGTTTTCGCCGATTCGCTTCTGGCTCCTCATGTCGGAACGCTCAATGTCGTCGGAGATGGTACTATTCTTGCTATTACCGTTGGTAAGAAGGGCAAGGTCAAGGTCTCTGGAACATACAATGGACAAAAGGTGTCTGTCTCAGTTCAGGCGTATGTAGATGCCAACGGATATATACACATACCTGTTGTGGTTACGAAGAAAGTATCCCTCGCATTTTTGCTTACGTTGTCGGATGAAGGCGTCTCGACCATTGGTCTTGGCGATGACATAAAGGTCGGCAAGCAGGGTAAGCTCGGGGCAAATCCGACTTTCAAGCTGCCCGATGGTGCGTTCTCGTTTGTGCCGGGGGTTGCTGAAGAGCTTCTGCCCTACAATGAACCTATAACTATTGTCAATGGCAAGTGGACCATGCCTAAGGCGGCAAAGATTGCGTATCAGAATGGCGAAATTGTGCTTTCGCCTGCAAAAAAAGACGGCCCGATAGAGAATCCATCGGCACTTACCCTTTCATACAAGGATAAGGACGGCACGTTCAAGGGCTCGTTCAAGGTCTATGCCATCCAGTCTGGCAAGCTTAAGAAGCTGAGCGCCTCTGTGACGGGTGTCCTTGTGGACGGCGTCGGCTATGGATCCGCGCTGATAAACAAGGTAGGCTCTTGTAGCGTCACTATTGAGTGAGAATAGCCACCATTTATGCCTTACAGAACCCCTCTGCGGAGGGAACGTTACAAAGTACTAGTACATTTGGCTAGATGTGCTAGTACTTTTGTGCAAATATACTAGTGCTTTTGATGAAAAGTACTAGTACTTTGTAGCGTTTGTTGCGCTTAAGCGTTTCGCTTCCTGCGCAAAGGGCAGACATTTTCATGTCACTAGATTTCCAAACGAATTTGAGCCACATGCGACGCGGTTTTATGGTAAAATATATACCTTACCGATTGACAAGAAAAGGAAACATGACATGAACGAGACAACAGCAACAGAAGTTCAGCCCGCGGCTACGGCCGAAGGGGCTCCCGTACCTGCCCAGCAGCCCGGCGGAATGGGCATGCTTGTGCCGATGCTGCTTATACTTGCGATCTTCTACTTCATGATGATCCGTCCGCAGCAGCGCAAGGAGAAGGAGCGCC